>NZ_JBFOKR010000004.1:0-185714 GCF_047246645.1 Ferdinandcohnia jepli | reverse complement strand
AATACGGTTTTTAAATTGGATTTACGATTTTTAATTACGATTTACGGTTTTTACGGCGAAAATACGATTTTTAGCCACTATTCGAGCCCGTACGAAAAGCCAGCTAAGTTTATAGCTGGCTTTTCTCACAAGTTAGGTAGTAGATTCTATTTTTCTGTCCTCCGTTATGGTCAAGACGCAACGATAAAAGGATGTTCTTTGCTGCAACCCGACTTGGCAGCAGTAAAAATTCTCTTAGTTGCTGATTTGTTATCGTTTTACCAACCAATAAATAGTAATCTCTTATCGCTTCCAGATGCGCCGTCTTCGAAGAGCATCCACAGCTTTTACATAACCATCTTCGTTCGGTTCGGACCATCGGAAGTGCCCCACAATCCGGGCAGCCGACTCCCTTTCTAAGATAATCATAACCATTTTCATATTGTTCAAGGATATTTTCAGCATGAGGAGTGTGTTTTTTTAATAGAAACTTTGCAAGTTTTTGAAGTTGTTTTTGGTCAAATATGACATTCTTATGCTTTTTTTCAAAGGTTTCTATTTTAGAAAGGAAACTTGTGCTTCTGATTACTTTGTGGATTTGTTTATGTCTGGGGCTAGCTGAAATGATACAAGATGGATTTGTGAAGATTACCAACGATTCAATAGAGGGTAAATGAAATTTATTAGCTTGAAGAAGTCTTTTCAATTGCAGTTCATGTCTATTTGCTTGGGCAATTGGACAGGGATATGCTTTTTCAGTATCTACATAGGTTTGGATTAATTGTTCAAATTGATCATCGAAATATAGTTTCCCTCTGTAATTTTTCGCATCGATTATTAAAGTGAAAGAGGGAGTTAAAATCAAGGTGTCAATTTCGAAAAAGTGTTTGTTTGAAGTGTCCAGTAGGCGTAGGTTATGGAAAATGTGGTAGTCTTTCTGGGGCAAAAGGCTCAAATAATAGACGAGAGATTGTTCACCTCTGTAGCCAGCAAACCTTCTGCTGTGTTCATCGCGTATATCTGAGTATCTTGGGTGGGATTCTGTAATTCGTTTTAAATAAGCCTCCAATTGCAGTACTCTGTACGGAATTTCTAGGTCTTTTTGAATCATTTAGTCAACTCCTTGTTTAAGTTAAGACTTATTTCGACATTTATTATAGTAATTCCTGCTAGATTCATAGATTAAGAAATGGTTATGATTTTTAATATTGATTTATGGTTTTTAATTCGGAAATACGGTTTTTAATTCGGAAATACGGTTTTTAATTTGGATTTGCGGTTTTTAATCGTAATTTACGGTTTTTACAAGGAAAATACGCTTTTTAGCCATTTTTCGAGAGCAAGGCAGACTAAACCCCACATTCAGGTTTATTTTTCCACCTCTCAGTGCACACTGATTGCTGAGGTGGTTATTATGATTAAAAGGCTACTTTTACTCGCAATCATAGTTGAATTAGGTTTATTTTGGTATGTTCATCAAGGAAAAGACCCACCATTACTCGCTGCGGACGCTCCTAAGAAACAGATACACGAAAACATGGTGAAGAACCTTCCTTTGGATGAAAGCACGCAGGTTGCGGAGGCATCGATGACTACAGAGTCTTCCACACTTGAAGAAATTAAAGAAAAGTATGATAGTGAATTTACTATTCTTGAAAAAGACACAAAGAAGAAAGCCAAAGAGCTACTCAAACGAGCGAAGGCAGATTTTATCGAAGAATCAGCTGATGGAGTGGCAGTTTTGCAAGTGATGGGTACCTACTATAACGAATTCAAGACGTTAGAAAAAGAAACCGATGAGTTATTCTACGCGCTCTATACCGAGCTAGAGAATGAGTTAGTAGTTAATGGACACTCAAAAGAGGAAGCCCTGCCTTATAAGAAAAAGTATGAAGAAAAGAAAAATGAATTATTGAAAAAGGCATTAGATGTTCAGGGAAGTTACCAGTAGGCAACTTCCCTTTTTTTACACCTCTACTCCAGCCAACTTCTCCAACTCTTTCCCTAAAAACGTTGCAACCTCAAGCATACCAAACTTACCGGCAGCATCCTCCGCGTCTGAGTTGTAATTGGTATTTGTATTGATGTCATATGTGAAAATTTCGCCCTCGCTGTTACGGATAAACTCGATGCCAGCAATGTGAATGTCGTTTGCAGCTAGAACCTGCTCATACCTTTCTAAAATAGGATCTGCAAAGTTTTCAACGATTTGGAACTTAGGTTTCGTTGGTACTTCTTCGCCAACTGGACAGAAAAGGTCTCCGATTTGGCATGCGTCTGCCGGGCATAGTTCAAAGCCTTCAGATGTGTCGACTCGAACCGCATACACAAACTTGCCGCCAACAAATTCGCAACGGGTGATATATGGTTCTGGTGATTGGATGTACTCTTGAATAAGCGTAATTCCATCAACCGGCTCCTCAAAAGTCGGTCCTTCAAGATACTCATTTAGTGCTTCTAATGAATAGAACAATTGAACTCCAAGTCCTTTTCCAGCACGGTTATGTTTTGTAATAAATGGTGCACCTGCAAACTTCGCTGCCGCTTCACGAATTTGTTCTTTTCCAACTGCCGCAACTGTTTTCGGTGTTTTTACACCATAACGATTCAACTCAAGGTATTGCTGAACCTTACTAACTTCTAACTGCAGTGCACGCGATCCGTTAAACACTTTTCTATCGTGCGCTTCTAACCATGCAAGAACTGCACTCGTTAATTCAGGTGCATATCGATGACCGCGCGTATGAGAAGATGCGCTCATTCTACTATAAAATACACCTTCCGGCGGTGCCTCGGATAAGTCCACTGTTCCCTGATCCAGATGCCACAACTCATACGGAAGATTTAGTTCTTCTAGGCGCTTTACTAAGTGCTGTGTCCATTCATCATTTTCATGAATTACATATATTTTACTCATTGCTTCCACTCCTTTTTAAGCTTCTAGTTTTTGAGTTCGTTTCGCTTCTACAAGTGGCATTACATCACGAGCAAAGCGTTCCATTTCTTCTAGCTGTGGTGAAAATTGAAGTAGTAATAAGTCTAATCCAACCTCTTCATATGCTAAAATGCGCTCCGCAATTTGTTCCGGTGTTCCGATTAAGTTTGGACGCAAGCCTCTGTTTGAAACGGAATAATCCTGCAACTGAATTTGCTGCTCTAATTGAGATTTACTTGTGAAATCCTTGAATCCCGCGTATCCGCTAGTATCTTTTACATCCGTGATACGACGAAGTTCCTCCTGAACCTCTTCCTCTGTATCGCGGCAAATCACGTACGCTGCCATTCCAAAGGATTGGAAGTCGTCTTTGTTCAAGGCTTTTCGTCTATTTTTCATATCCGTGATTTTCGTATCAATTTCTTCAACTGTTCCACCATGCATCACATAAGCGTCCATGACTGAAGCGATTACTTCTTTACCCTTTGGACTTTCGCCGCCTGCATATAAAACCGGGTTAGGACGTTGAACTGGCTTTGGAGCAAGCTTCGCATTTTGGATATTGTAAAACTTGCCATCATATGAGAAAGTTTCTTCTGTCCATAGTCCTTTCACAACATCGATAAACTCTAGCGTGCGGTCATAACGCTCATCATGTGCTGTAAAAATACCGTTGTACTGACGGGCTTCTTCTTCCCACCAAGCAGAAACGACATTCAACGTAAACCTTCCATTGCTTATATGATCAATGTTCGCAGCCATTTTTGCTGTTACAGCAGGGTTGTGGAATCCAGGACGGACCGCTGTCATAATTTCAATTTTTTCCGTAACTGCTGCAAGTGCTGCCGCAGTTGACCAAGCCTCAAGGGAATCATGCTCGGGACCCTTAATATCATTCAAATATAATTCAGCAATTAAGGTTGTATCATAGCCCCATTTTTCCGCCGCTTGAATCACTTCCTTTGCATAAGCAAAGGTCGGTGGCATGTTCTCATCCTCCACATTTCGTAACCACCCACCAAAAATCGGTAACCAAAAACCATACTTCACTCCACTCATCTCCTCATGCTGTTTCTAGATAAAATAAAAAACCTCTTCAAAAAGAAGAGGTTTGTATGTAACGTCGACCCCTTCTTATTTCTCAAACATCAAGTTTGATGGAATTGGCACAGTATTCTATGAATCTAGAACCCGCTGCCGAGGCTTCAAAGGGCCATTTCCCTCCACCTCTCGTAATAAGAAGACACTATTTATTTCGTAATTCGTAATGTTATCATACTTTATCTATCAGAAAAGTTCAACAAAAAAGTTTTTGTTAGCTAATGTAGTAAACCGAGTAATCTTATTGAATTACTGAATAGAGTTTCTCGTTAAGTCACAATTATGATTGCAGGATAGTCTTATTAATTGCATAATAGGTACATTAATTGAACAATGCTTAAATTGCAAACCACAAAAAAGGAGAATTCAGATGAACCTGTATGAAAAACTCATAGTAGATTACGATAAATCATTAAACAAAAACGGCGTAAGGGGTGAGCGCTTGGCCACAAGATTAGCGGCTCTTTCCGAGATTGGACTCACACCAGACTGCGGTTCGTACCGGATTGGCTTTTCAGAAGAAGAAAAGGCAGCAAAGGACCTCGTCAAAAAATGGATGACCGAAGCAGGACTTGAAGTAACTGTTGACGGTGCCGGAAATGTGTTTGGCCGCCTTGAAGGTAAAAACCCAGAGTTACCGGCACTAATATCTGGATCCCATGTAGACAGTGTGCCAAATGGCGGACATTTTGACGGACCACTTGGTGTGCTTGCTGCACTAGAGGTTGCAGAAGCTTGGAAACAAACCGGATACACTCCAGAAAGACCTTACGAAGTCGTCATTTTTACCGACGAAGAAGGTGCACGTTTTAACGGTGGCTTTAGTGGCAGCATGTCGATGATTGGTGAGGCAAAACCAGAGGATTTACTTCCTAAAAAGGATATAAACGGAGTCCCTTTTAGCGAGGTGTTAGAAAGTATTGGCCTCACTACAGATTCCTTTTTCACTTCAAAAAGAGACCTCGACAAACTAGAAGCCTTTGTTGAAATACATATTGAACAAGGTAAAAGACTTGAAAATGCAAACACATCTGTAGGAATTGTGACCGGAATTGCAGGACCATGCTGGTTGAAGATGACGTTTAAAGGACAAGCCGGTCATGCAGGCAACACTCCAATGAATGATCGACAAGATGCTCTTGTTGCTGCCAGCCAATTTATATATGAGGTACAAGCGCTCCCTCAGCAAGTGAGCTCTTCTGCAGTTGCGACTGTTGGCAAGGTTGATGTATTTCCTAATGGGGTAAATGTTATTCCAGGTGAGGTTCGTTTAACTGTTGATATTCGTGATATCCAAAAGGATACGCGCGACAAACTAGTCGAACTTGTCATCGACAAGGCGCACACTCTTTGCAACAACCACAACATCGAACTAGAAGTAGAAGAAACCTTCCGGGAGGCACCCGTTCCAATCAGTGAGGACATGCAGGAAAAACTGGCTAACTCGGTTAAAGCCCAAGGGATAGAACCGGCTTATTTACCAAGCGGTGCCGGGCATGATGCAATGGTGGTTGGGCGTAAACTTCCGGTTGCGATGATTTTTGTACAGAGTAAGGATGGGATTAGTCATAATCCTGCCGAGTGGTCGACTTTGGGGGATTGTGTGCAGGCGGTTCATGTGTTGAAGGATTTTTTGGAGACTTATAGATAATCATGAAAAAAGAGAATGGAATCTTATTTTTCCATTCTCTTTTTACCCACTAATAACCAATAGGTTTATGTTCTTCCCGGGTTGACCAAACTCACTAATGGGTGAGGAAGATATGAAAATAAATTATGAACTTGTATTTGGAATGGACAAGGTGGGACATTTCCTGCTATTCTTCGTTGTTTCATTTATTCTCGGTTTGGTTTGCTTAGTGGTTATTAATAAATACCACGTAAGAAAAAGTCTGGGAATTGTATGGCTATATCTGATTTTACTAGGACTTTTTGAAGAGTATAGGCAATATTTTCTTCCAGAGCGAAGTGCAGAATTTTTAGACGCTATTGCTAATTTACTTGGCACAACAACTGGTTTAGGTATCCCTTTTTTACTCTCTTCTCTTTTAGTAAAAAAGAAGGGACAGCCATCCCCACAATTTAATGTGATCTTCTACATTTTTCCTATTCCATTTTTAATAGGGTTATGGTTGATAAATGAAAGACCATTTTTTTAGAATTATAACTTTTTCAACTTCCAGTTAATTTCCCTAAGAGCAAACTTCTCATACCTTTGGATACGTGCCCATTCAGTCATGTCGTGATGTTCAGGATGAGCAGGGTCTCCAATGACGGTTAAAAAGTGTTGAAATCCCGGTTCCCCACCTACATCCTCTGGTGGAGCATTTCCTTCTCCGTCTAAACAGGTCGGATATTTGAAATCATAATCCTCGATAATTTTTTCGAACTCGATGTGATGCTCCCAATTATCGCCGAAATCATAGGTATAGATTAGTGAATGATAAGTCGGTATATATTCTGACAGATTCGCTGATGTGTCTTTTGCGTTATTCGATGTCTCTAAATCAAATCTGAGATTTGCAATCGAATTCTTTTTTTGATCCAGTATTGTAAATTTATGAAGATGATAATTCCTCCAATTAAAAGCTGATTGTATACTGTTATGTAAGTCGTTAAATGTCATATTCAATGGTACTACCAGCCTGCGCCAAACCTGATAATTACGTAACTTCAATGTAATTTTTAATTGAGCAGCACGTGAAGTAAAAATGCGGGTACCCACAAATTCTTCAAGGTCTTTATACATCTCTTCATTCGGGGTAATATACCCTTTTCCTTCTCCTGCTAAAAGTTTGCTTATTCTCATACTCATGTCTATTTGAATTAAGTTTTCTGGTTCTAAACGATCGCCCAAAAATTGAACAGTTTCACAGGCTCTATTCATTCTAGAAACGCATGTCCGATTCTTGGTTTTTACAAAAGAAACTGTTTCTGAATGAAGGAGATACTTATCAATAACTTCCTCCTTAATCCGTTCTGCCTCAAATGTTTTCCGAATCCCCTGCAGTAAAAGTTTAGCTAACTGTTTGAAGTCTTTTGCTTTTAGTCCGTAAAAGACAATAGCATATCGATTCTTGTCGTTTACCATGACAACCGTTTTCTTACGGTTTATGGTAATGATATTAGCGTGCCAAGAGAACAGGTCGTCCTCCACTATTTCTTGTCCAGGTTTCATTTTTAGTTCATCTAAAAGTTTTTTTGTACATTGAATTAGCATTTTAATAGCTCCTAATCATAATCTTAATCAGAGTATATCATTTATTTGAAAGTGTTATTGTTTACTAGTGTTGCCAGTTTATAATGTTACTAGACGGAATAATAAGAGAGGTGTTGCTTATGTCGTTTAAAATATTAGACGTAGCAAAAGACGATGTGGGACCTTATCTAAAGCTTGAAATAGAGTTAACAGATGGAACGACTGCCGTTATTCGGTGGGGATTAAACAGTGAGGACTATAAACAAATACGAAGCATAGTTACAAAGAAACATTTCGACTCCTTAGCTACCGGGTACTCTTACGAACTACTTCCATATTACAGTAGTGTGCAAGAAAGAACCGGAAGCACTCCAACTTTTTATGGAAGTGTGAGATGTATTCAAGAAACGCGGGTAATGAAGGTTGATTTTGTATGTTCTGAAAGGTTTGCTGGTAATTTGGAGTGGTTTCGGAGTCATGTAAGCTGTTTAGCTGATGTTCAGCACATAATTTGGGAGGATTTTAGATAAGATTTGACACTTGATGTTGAGTTTTTGGGGTTTACGATTTTTATTTTGGATTTATGGTTTTTAATCTGAATTTACGATTTTTAATTTAAAAATACGGTTTTTAATTCGGATTTACGATTTTTAAATGAAAAATACGGTTTTTAGCAAAAATACCTATGTGGAATAAACTTAAACCACATAGGTACCAAGCACATTTTATGGATTAGTAGACCAAAGTCCCGCTGATTTGATAAAAATGCGAGGATGTAATTTTAGCTGGGCTACAATATATTCAGCTAAATCCTCTGGCTGCATAACTTTTTCAGGATTTCCGTCTGTTAGATTCTCTTTAAACGCTAATTCAGTAGCCACTGTACTTGGAGTCAGCGCTGTTACACGGATATTATGTTTACGAACTTCCAATGCTAGCGACTCGGTCAAACCTAATAAACCAAACTTCGATGCACTGTATGCACTTGTAACTGGTGCTCCTTTTTGACCAGCAGTTGACGAAATATTAACGATGTCACCACCATTTTTTTCGATCAATTGTGGTAGGACCGCACGGGTTACGTAGTAAGGCCCCATTAAATTAATGTCAATTTGTCGCTTCCAATCCTCTGGTGACAATTCAAGAAACTTACCGAACTTTCCAGTACCAGCGTTGTTTATTAAAATATCGAATGAACCAAGTGACTTTGTTAGCTGCTCAACTGCCTGATTTACTTCTTCCATTGAAGAAACATCAGCAGTTGCATATGCCGCTTTACCACCCAGACCTTCGATTTCCTCCGCTACCTTCTTAAGGTCAGCTTCCGTACGCGCTAGCAATCCTACATGAACTCCTTCTTGAGCTAATGCAATTGCAGTTGCACGACCAATACCTTTACCAGCCCCTGTTACTAGAGCTACTTTTCCTTTTAACGATTGTGCCATATTGGAATTACCCCTTTCTACATCAATCTAGAATTTAAATCTACAAATTAGCCACTATAAAGTCAAAGAATTTGCACATAAGTTTAAGTCTCTCCTACTTCTTATTGTTTCAATCCAAAAAAAGAGACCATTCGATTGAATGACCTCTACTTAAATGCGATTTCCACAGTATATCCTAGACTATCAAAAAACTCCGTCAGTACTTTTTCAGCTGTCTTTTCTGCTGTTTGCAGTAATCCAATTTCAATTGCTTCTTTTTTTATTTTTTCCTGAGCCTCAGCAACTAGCTCATTTCCTTCATCCCAACTAACTTCCAATCGGAACAAGCCTTCATCGGAAATTGCTTGTATTTTGTCCATTTTAATAGAAGGTTCTTGAAGTAAAGCAGCATGTGGAAGCGTCAACTTTATTTCTTTTTCCTTCTCATTGATAATTAGGCTCTCGGATGTTACTCCTTGTAGGTCGACTCCAGCAATAACTGTCGCCGGGACAACAAATAAAAGTTCCCGTTTCGTTCCCAGTAAATCTACCGGGATATCTAAGCCGAACAATTTATTATCTTCCTGCGTAATGATCTCTTTCAAATGTGCTTCTGCAGTTGCAAGTGTGGCTAATTCTTGAACCTGCTCTACGAAGGTTGTGCTCTCTTTTTTGAAAGTACTTCCTGTAAAAAACATTATCCCAGCTGCGGCTACTAGAGCGATAAGTAAAATCGGAATGAGCAATTTCATTCCCAAAAATTTCAGGAGTGGATTAGCCACTGATTTTGTGACTCTAGGCGCTCCTCCTCTTTCTAAAACAGCTGCAGTTGCACTCGTTTCCTCTTGTCCTGCTTTTAATTCTTTTAAAAGGCGTTCCAATTCAGCAATTTTATCGTCATTATTATTCATAGAATGTAGAATCTCCTCGGATTTTGTCGTACTATATACCTATTATAATAGCATTAGTAGTTTAGGAGATTCAATCTGTTTATTAACAAATTTTGGAGAATTTTTATCAAATTCTATTTCGACTTATCTCCTTATAACAGTTTAGTTTATAAATATATCAGGTCCCAGGTACCACCTAGTTCTTGCTAATTACTAGTTTATGATTTTTAATTCGGGTTTACGGTTTTTAATCTAGTTTTATGGTTTTTAATTTCAATTTACGGTTTTTATTTTCGATTTACGATTTTTAATTCCAAAATACGATTTTTAGCAATCTTCGCCCTAAAAAAAGCAGGGAACCGCAACTTCGGTTCCCCGCCTCTTCATATTAAGCCGTTTTCACTCTTCTATAAACCAGGATTCCTCCACCAAGTAGAGAGATTCCTAGACCAATTAGCAACATTGTATACATATTAGTTGCTGTTTTTGGAAGTACTTTTCCTTTGTCAGCATCTTTATTTTGATCACCTTTTTCAGTGTCAGAACCTTTTCCGTCTCCTTCATTTCCCGGATCTGGTTTTTCTTGGTCTTCTTCGCCTGGAGTTGAACCGTTATCGTCATCCTCGCCAGGCTGCTCTGGTTGACCCGGTTGTTCAGGTTGACCTGGTTGCTCTGGTTGTTCCGGATCTTCTATTGGCTCACCTTTTAGGTCAACAATACGGCCTTCAATTACAGGGTCTACTTCACCGTTTAGGTCTTCCACCATGTAATCTCTTAATTGTTGCCAATCAATTTCACCAATATCTTTTACACGGCCTTCAGCATACGCGTCAGCAAACACTTCAAAGCCGTCTCCACCTTTACCAGTGAAGTTATTAGTAGTAACTGTATACACTTGGTCAAGTTTAATATCCTCAAAAGTACCATTTATGTTAACCTGCATGGAAACTACTCGCTCACCAGGTGCTTTTGTGCTATCAAAAACAAATTTCATACCTGATACATGTAAAAACCCGCCATTCTCACCTGGAGCTAAACGTACACTATGTTCAAGTAGATTCTTAATTTCTGCTCCCGTTAATGTTGCAATCACTGGGTCATTACCAAATGGTAGTACACTAATTACTTCACCAACAGTAATTTCCCCTGCTGGAATAGCAGCACGAATACCACCACCATTTTGAACTGCAATTACCGTTTCTGGATACTTTAACTTAGCTTTAGCTAACATTGCATCTGTTACCAGGTTACCTAATTCTGTTTCATTCGCACGAACACTTACAGTGCTTTCTGCACTTGAACGTGGATTTTCTAAGTCTTTTAATGCAACAGCACCAATTTCTTCTGTTTCAATAGCTTTGACTTTTTCTTTGTATGGTGCTAAAACAGTTTCAGCTGCTGGGTCTGCGGCTTTCCCCTTCAATTCAGTTAGCTTTCCTGCATAGCCAACAACAACACCATTTTCATCAAACTGTACATCAACTTCACCTAAGAAATCAGCGTACTGATAAGCTTGTACAATTACAGTTGGATCCTTTTCTGCACCTGAAATATCTTCAGTAATTTCTGTTGGAGCCTCTAATTTAGTATGAGAATGCCCTCCAACAATAACATCAATTCCTTCAACCATTTTAGCTAGTAAAATATCATTTCCCATTTCTGGATTAGTATCATAGCCTAAATGGTTCAGTGCAACAATTTTATTAACACCAAGCTTTTCAAATTCAGCAACTGCATATTCAGCTTGCTCAATATAATCTAGGAATCTTACATCTATCGGGCTAGAAATAGCGGCAGTATCTTCAGTCGTTAATCCAAAAATACCAACCTTTTCGCCATTCACTTCTTTGATGATTCCATCAAAAACTTTACCGTTTTCCGGAGTTTGTGAGAATTTGTCTGCACTTACTAAACTATTCATAAATGGATCTTTTGAAAAATCAACGTTTGTTCCAACAAACGGGAATAAAGCGCTTCCAACAAATTTCGACAAAGATTCATGTCCGTTCTCTTTAACCCCTAAATCAAACTCATGGTTACCGAAAACCATAGCATCAATCCCCATAAGATTTAGTAGAGCTAAATCGGCTTGTCCATAAAATTCATTAAAATATAAAGTCCCTGAGAATACATCTCCAGCATGCAATAATAATGCATCCGGTTTTACATCACGAACTTCTTTAACAGCTGTAAGCACTTGTGGTAGCTTATCAGCACGTGCATGTGTATCGTTCATATGCATAAGAGATAGCGTGAAATTTTCAACATCTGTAGCAGTTTCCTCTGCAAACACTCCTGCAGGTAAAATAAGAGATATCAGTAAAACAACAATTAACGAAATACGAGCATACTTGCCTAAATACTTCTTACCCTTCATTCGAACAGTCCCCCTGAATTCATTTTTTACTTACCAGCTGACTTGATAAAAAATCACATGTAGTAGTCCCTTTTTCAAGACACTCCTAAAAAGCAAGAGAGTTCATCAACAAGAGACACTTTCCACCTCTTTTCTACAATTTCTTTCTCTTACTCTATTAGTGTATCTATTACACTAGTTACTTTCAATAAACATTACAAGATATTTATATAATTGTTAAATTCTTCATAAAAAAGTATGTTGTTTTTAAATCACTAGCCATTTTTTGAACTCTATACTGGGAGAGAATGACGTTTATGATTTTTATATTGGATTTACGGTTTTTAATTTCAATTTACGGTTTTTATTTCGGATTTACGATTTTTAATTTGAAAATACGGTTTATAATTCAAAAATACGATTTTTAGCAATTTTCCTGCACGCACGATCACCAAGTACTGCTTCAAATACAAAAAAGCCAGCAACCCACAAATAGGTTACCGGCCACTCCAAACAAATCACGATGTCTTATTCTTATAATAAAAATCAAACGCTACTGCAGCTAGTAAAACCAATCCTTTAATCGCCTGTTGCCAGTCGATACCTAGGCCGATGATGGACATACCGTTATTCATAACACCCATAACAAGACCACCGACAATTGCTCCTCCGACTGTTCCGATACCACCGTAAACAGATGCTCCTCCGATGAAACATGCTGCAATGGCATCTAGTTCGAATAGGTTTCCGGCTTTCGGTGTAGCTGCATTCAGACGTGCAGCAAAGATTAAACCAGCAAGTGCAGATAACACACCCATGTTTACGAATACCCAGAAAGTAACACGTTTTGTTTTTACACCTGAAAGACTTGCAGCTTTTTCGCTTCCACCAATAGCGTATACATGTCTACCGATAATCGTTTTCTTCATTACGAATGAGTAAGCTACAACAAGTACAAATAGAATAATTAATACAGTAGGAATACCTTCATACTGCGCTAAAATGAATGTAAATACATTTATAATCGCAATCATAGCAACGATTTTAGCTAAAAAGATACCTTTTGATGATACTTCAAAATCGTATTTTAGTTGGTTGTTTCGATTGCGCAGTTCTAGTAATACATAAATGATTGAAAAGACAACACCAATGATGATTGTGAACCATTGTAGTCCGCTGTCGCCACTAAATATGTCAGGAATAAATCCGGAGCTCATTGATTGGAAAGCCTTTGGATATGGTGCGATAGATTGACCTTCTAGTACTAGCATCGTTAACCCTCTGAATAGGAGCATCCCGGCGAGTGTTACGATAAAGGCTGGAATTTTCACATATGCAATCCAGAACCCTTGCCATGCCCCAATTAGTGCACCTAATAACAAGGAAAGTAGAATTGCTAGATACGTAGGAACGTTCATATTAATGATTAAGATACCTGAAATGGCACCTACGAACGCTGCAACAGATCCAACCGATAAGTCAATATGACCCGTGATAATAACAAGGACCATGCCAATCGCCAGGACTAAAATATAGCTGTTTTGCAAAATAATATTGGTAATATTTAAGGGTCTTAAAAGAATACCATCCGTTAGTACTTGGAAAAGTAGCATAATAAATACGAGGGCAATGAACATGCCGTATTGTCGCATATTATTTCGTATGAGATTAACAAACGGATTTCCACCTGAAGGCTGAGGATTTATATTAGTTGGTGTATTTGGCGTACTCACTTTACTTCCTCCTTACTCTTGGTCATGAATTTCATTACATTTTCTTGATTCGCCTCTGCTTTGTCCAGCTCCCCAGTAATTCTACCTTCACTCATCACATAGATTCGGTCACACATACCTAGTAATTCTGGTAGCTCCGATGAAATCATAAGGATCCCTTTTCCTTCAGATGCTAACTGGTTTATGATTGTGTAGATTTCGTATTTAGCTCCAACATCAATTCCCCTTGTCGGTTCATCAAGGATTAAGATGTCAGGATCCGTGAATATCCACTTACTTAGGACGACTTTTTGCTGATTACCACCGCTTAGGTTATTCGTTAACTGCCTGATGCTTGGGGTCTTTATGTTAATTTTTTTACGGAATTCCTCTGACTCAATGATTTCCTTTTGTTCATTGATTACTAGATTATTAGATATCTTTTTAAGATTTGCCAGTGTAATATTAGATTTTATATCATCGATTAATACTAAACCGTAATTTTTGCGGTCTTCAGTAACATATGCCAGTCCCTGTTTGATTGCACTTGATACGTCACTTACTTTAAGTTCTGAACCATTTTTATGGAGGCTGCCATTCGTATGCTTACCGTATGACTTACCAAAAATGCTCATTGCAAGCTCTGTCCGACCCGCTCCCATTAGTCCAGCAATACCAACTATTTCACCTTTTTTAATAGATAGATTTACATTATCAATTACTTTTCGATCGCTATGTAGAGGGTGATAGACCTCCCAGTCCTTCACTTCAAAAATGACTTCACCAATATTTGGAGTTCTTGTAGGATATCGATTGGTTAACTCCCTGCCAACCATTCCTTTAATAATTCGGTCCTCTGAAACTTTACCGTCTTGTACTTCAATTGTTTCAATAGATTGCCCATCTCGTAAAATGGTAATCGAATCCGCAACCTTTGAAATCTCGTTTAATTTATGTGAAATGATAATTGATGATATTCCTTGTGCTTTAAACTCTAGTAATAACTTCAGGAGATTTTCACTGTCAGCCTCATTCAATGCAGCAGTTGGCTCATCAAGAATAAGAAGCTTAACTTCTTTTGAAAGTGCTTTTGCAATTTCAACCAGCTGTTGTTTACCTACACCAAGGTTTGTGATGTGAGTGTTTGGATCTTCCTGCAAGCCTACCTTTTTTAATAATTCTCTTGTTTTGACGATTGTTTTGTTCCAGTTGATGATTCCGCGAGTAGCCTGTTCATTTCCTAAAAAGATATTTTCAGCAATAGACAAGTCAGGGATTAACGCAAGCTCTTGGTGAATAATAACGATTCCAAGCTCTTCACTTTGCTTGATATCTTTAAATTCACAAATCTGTCCTTTGTATAAAATATCCCCTGTATACGTTCCGTGCGGGTAAACACCACTTAACACCTTCATCAGGGTAGACTTTCCAGCTCCATTTTCACCACAAAGCGCATGAATCTCCCCTTCTTTCACCTGTAAATTTACGTTACTTAACGCTTTTACACCGGGGAATTCCTTCGTAATGTTTTTCATTTCTAATATATTAGTAGACATTGTTTCACCACGCCTTCGAATGTAATAGATGATTTAGTGATTGATTTTCACCAGCCACTAAATCATCTAAATGAATTGAGATTATTTTACTTCATCAGCAGTGTAGTATCCGCCGTTAACTAGAATTTCTTCATAGTTTGAAGCATCTACACTTACAGGCTCTAATAGATATGAAGGAACAACTTTTACACCATTATCATATGTTTCAGTGTCATTCACTTCAGCTTCTTTACCTTCTAATACAGCTTCCGCCATTTCTACTGCTTTTTTAGCAAGTTCACGAGTATCCTTGAATACTGTTTGAGTTTGTTCACCAGCGATGATTGATTTTACTGATGCTAATTCAGCATCTTGACCAGTGATAACAGGTAGTGGCTTATCAGCTGAACCGTATCCAACACCTTTTAATGAAGATAGAATACCAATACTGATACCATCATATGGTGAAAGAACAGCGTCAACATTTTCAGTTGTGTAGTTCGCACTTAACAAGTTATCCATTCTCGCTTGAGCAGTAGCTCCATCCCAACGTAATGTAGCAACCTGATCAAAGTCTGTTTGTCCGCTTCCTACAACCAATTTACCTGAATCTATGTAAGGTTGTAGAACTGACATTGCACCATCAAAGAAGAAATATGCATTGTTATCATCTGGTGACCCAGCGAATAATTCGATATTAAATGGACCCTTGCCATCCTTTAATCCAAGCTTTTCTTCAATATAAGAAGCTTGTAAAACTCCAACTTTAAAGTTATCAAATGTTGCGTAATAGCTTACATGCTCACTTTTTCTAATTAAACGGTCGTAAGCGATCACAGGAATATCCTGACTAGCAGCTTTATCTAATACATTTGTTAATGCTTCACCATCGATAGAAGCGATTACTAAAACATCAACACCCTTTGTGATCATGTTCTCGATTTGTGACACTTGGTTTTCAACTACGTCCTCTGCATATTGTAAATCTACTTTATAACCAAGCTTTTCAAACTCTGCCTTCATGTTGTTGCCATCGTCTACCCATCTTTCAGATGATTTTGTAGGCATCGCAATCCCCACAAACCCCTTGTCTCCATCTCCAGATGAACCGCTTGAACATGCCGCCAGTGTTAGCGCAAGCAGTAAAACAACAAAAACACCTAAAAACTTTCTCATTGAACTTCCCCTTTCTTTCTTCTCATTTATACCTAATACCCAGTGTGAAGGGTATGTAAGGCCATCCCATACGAAATCGCTTTCATAAGTAAAGAAAAAATTAGTAGTCTTCGAGTTTTTCTAGGTGTCGTATATTCATATTAGTGTTGTACGTACAAATAAGTGATTTACCCTGCAAAAAAGAGGAATCAAAACTCATTATTGTACGTACAACCATTATAATTCACTTGCTATTTATTGGCAATAATAAAATTTTATGAAAAATGTAAATTTTCTATTTATCCTGCTCCTAGCGCAATTTCCAAGCTATATCCATCATTTTTAATTCATTTCGTAACTGTAATAGATTCGTATCTTTATTGATTAACACGTATTCTATTCCTACCATTTCAGCCCAATCTATTAATTGTTCAGTCGTAACTTGTGTTGAGAAACATGTATGGTGAGCTCCACCTGCGTGGATCCATGCTTCAGCCGCTTCACTAACAGACGGAAGTGACTTCCAGAGTACACGTGCAACTGGAAGGTTCGGCATGTCTTTGCTCGGCGTAACTGCCTCTACTTCGTTAATCAACAGTCGGAAACGATTGCCCATATCAATGATAGATGCGTTTACAGCATTACCACTTACTCCATCAAATACAAGACGAGCCGGGTCCTCTTTTCCACCGATTGAAAGTGGGTGAACTTCTAGCTTTGGTTTATTGCTTGCCACAGTTGGACAGATTTCAAGCATATGTGCACCAAGAACAAGCTCATTGCCCGGTTCGAAATGATACGTGTAATCCTCCATAAAGGACGTTTCTTTACCATTGGAAATAATCTTCATCAATCTCACTAATGCAGCCGTTTTCCAGTCTCCTTCGCCACCGAAGCCATAACCTTGAGCCATTAATCGTTGAACTGCAAGACCTGGAAGCTGTTTCATGCCATGTAGATCTTCAAAGGTAGTAGTGAATGCTTCATAGCCACCTTCAGTTAAAAATGCTTTTAATCCTAGTTCAATTCGAGCCTGCTCACGTATAGAATCTCTCACATGACCAGCTGTTCTACTTTCTGGCGTAATATCGTAAAGATCTTCATATTCATCTAAAAGTGCATCCACATCTGCTTCAGGAATTTCATTCATTTTAGCGACTAGATCACCGATTCCATAGCCATCAACAGTCCAGCCAAATTTAATTTGCGCTTCTACCTTATCGCCTTCAGTCACAGCCACATTGCGCATGTTGTCACCAAAACGAGCAATCTTTAACTGTTTACTTGCAACAAAAGCAACCGCTGTAGTCATCCATTTTTCTATACGTTCACGAACTTCAGAGCTTTCCCAATACCCGACAACCACTTTACGCGGGATATTCATTCTCGCTCCAATAAAACCAAATTCACGGTCACCATGTGCAGATTGATTTAGATTCATAAAATCCATATCAATACTATCCCATGGGATGTCACGGTTAAATTGAGTGTGTAAATGAAGTAGTGGTTTTTTCAATTCAGATAAGCCGGCGATCCACATTTTTGCAGGCGAAAAAGTATGCATCCATGTAATAAGTCCTGCACAGTTTTCATCTGAATTCGCTTGAATTACTAGATCCCTGATTTCACCTGATGTTTTTACAACAGGCTTAAAAACTACTTCAAAGGGTAATCCATCGTTTAGTCCGTTTGCGATTTGGATTGAATGTCCCTCTACTTCTTTTAAAGGTTCAGGTCCATATAAGTGCTGACTGCCTGTTACAAACCAAAATTGATATGTTTTCGTTTCCATGAGCTGTTCCCCCTATTAGTTTACAATTTCTACTTTGTTTGCCTGTTCTTTTATAGTTTTCAGACGCTTCATCACATCATTCCGACCACGACCAAAATAGTCATGCAGAATGCTGTATTCTCTATATAATTTCTCATAAACCGCAACATTTTCAGGAATAGGCTTAAACGTTTCATCCTTAATACGGGCCATTTTTTCAGCAGCCTCTACAATGGTTGAATACCCGCCGTTTTCTTTTCCTGCTGCTACAGCAGCGAACATTGCTGCACCTAGGGCAGGAGTTTGTTTAGAAGCTGCTACTTTGATTTCAAGATTAGTTACATCTGCGTAGATTTGCATCAGTAATTTATTTTTCTGTGGCAAGCCTCCACAAGCATAAAGTTCAGTAACCGGAACATCATTTTCATTGAATGCGTCGACAATTTTCCGAGTCCCAAATGCTGTTGCTTCAAGCAATGCACGGTAGATTTCTTCAGGCTTTGTTAATAATGTTAAACCAACTATCATTCCAGTTAAATCTGTATCAACGAGTGTAGAGCGGTTTCCATTCCACCAATCAAGTGCTAAAATTCCTGATTCACCTGGTTTACTTTTTGCTGCTTGTTCTTCAAGAAATTGATGAATGTTTACCCCTGACTTTTCAGCAGCTTCTTTTACATAAGAAGGAATTCCTTCGTCAACATACCATGCAAAAATATCTCCAACCGCTGATTGACCAGCTTCATAGCCGTAAAATCCTGGAATTATCCCGTCTTCAACAACTCCACACATACCTTCTACTTCTTTTTCCTCAGTTCCAAGTAGCATGTGGCAAATTGATGTTCCCATTGCCATAACCATTTTCCCTGAAGAAACAACTCCGACCGCTGGAACAGCCGCATGCGCATCTACATTACCAACTGCTACTGCAATACCTGGCAGCAATCCAGTTAACATAGCCATTTCGTTTGTTAAAAGTCCAGCTTGAGAACCGATCGGGTAAATGTCACCACGTAACTTTGTTTCTGTTAGGGTTTCAAGTTGTGGATCAAGTGATTTAAAGAAATCCTTTGAAGGATATCCATCCTGTTTATGCCAGATTGATTTATAACCAGCCGTACAGCTGTTACGCTTGATTTCTCCCGTCATTTTGAAAATGACCCAATCTGTTGCTTCAAGGAATAAATCAGTTTGATTGTAAATATGAGGTGCCTCATTTAAAATTTGCCAGATTTTCGCAATCATCCATTCAGATGAAATTTTGCCACCGTATCTTTTTAGAAACGCTTCTCCACGTTGCTCGGCGATCTCATTTAATTGATTCGCTTCATCCTGTGCCGCATGATGTTTCCAAAGCTTAACCCAGCTGTGAGGATCATTGGCGAGTTCTTCATGCAGACATAGTGGTGTCCCCTTTTCATCAACCGGAAGCATTGTACATGCTGTAAAATCAATTCCGATTCCAATTACTTGCTTTGGGCTTATACCTGATTGCTCTAATACAGCAGGAATTGAAGTAGATAACACTTCTATATAGTCAAGTGGATGCTGCAGGGCCCAATCATGCTCAAGTCGCAGACCTGAAACGGGGAGTTTTTCATCTATTACTGAATGTCGGTACGGTGTTACGTGATCCGCTACTTCTGTGCCATCTGTTAAATCAATGAGTACTGCTCGACCTGACTCAGTTCCATAATCAACGCCAATTGTGTATTTTTTCTCCAATTGATTCACCTCATTTTTGTCCGTAATAGGCATTTACACCATGTTTTCTAAGAAAATGTTTATCTAGTAATCTTTGTTCAATCGGATGTACTTGTTGATTCAAACTAAACGTAGTAGTAGCCATTTTTGCCACTTCCTCAAGAACGACTGCATTATGAACTGCATTATTAGGGTCTTTTCCCCATACAAACGGTGCATGGTTATTCACGAGAACACCCGGCATTTGAAGCGGCTCTATATGCTGATTTCGAAACGTTTCAACAATGACCTCACCTGTTTCCCATTCATAGTTTCCTAGAATCTCAGAATCAGTCATTCTTCTCGTACAAGGAATCTCCCCGTAAAAATAATCCGCATGTGTTGTACCTAATGCCGGAATCCCACGGCCAGCCTGTGCCCAGCTTGTTGCCCACGGAGAATGTGTATGGACTATGCCACCAATTTCCGGAAACTCTTTATACAACACGATGTGGGTTGGAGTATCAGTAGAAGGGTTTAAATCACCTTCAATTACATTTCCATTAAAATCTACGACTACCATATCTTCTGCTTTTAATTCCTCATAAGGAACTCCACTTGGTTTAATAACCACAAGGTTATGCTCACGGTCAACGCCACTCACATTCCCCCATGTAAACGTTACCAAATTATGTCGTGGTAATTGCATATTTGCTTCGTAGACCTTCTGCTTTAAACCTTCGAGCATACAATTTCCTCCTTTTGGTATTTATGTGTGATTCTGATGCTATTATATAATTGTACGTACAAGTTTACCACTACTTTTTTAGAATTCTATGGATTTTTAAGTAAAATATGAAGTTTTTATGGTTTAGGGAATGTGAATTGTTCGTACAACTGAGAGAGGGGTGACTGAGAATTAAAAAAAGCCTGATAACATATAAGTTACCAGACCATTTTTTTAGTTTAATGATCTTGTAGAATTTCGAATAACCAGTTCCGGTTTATACACTACCTCATCAGCTATTCTAAGTTCTTTTTGGTTTTCAATGGCATCAACAACCATCTTCGCTGCAAGCAGACCCATTTCCATTTTCGGATGAGTTATAGTTGTCAATTTCACTTCAGATGCTAACGCCAGTTGTGAATCATCAAACCCTACAATTGAAATATCCTCTGGGACTCTTAGCAACTTCTCTCTTATTACATCTAGTAACATCAGCGCAATTTGGTCGTTGTAACAAAAGACTGCCGTAGGTCGGGTAGAATCTGCTACTAATTCTCTAATAGATGATTGGAGATTCGCATTTTGATCTTCGGTCATAAATGTAATAATGGTGCCCGGCTGTATAGGAACATTGAACTCTCTGCATGCCCTCATGAACCCTTTCATCCGATTGACACCTTGTAAGTCATCGATCTTAAAAATACCACCGATTTTGGTATGACCTAGCTTTATAAGATGCTCTGCCGCTAGGAATCCGCCTTGTTCATCATCCACAGTTATACTAGCTGGCTCAAGCCCAGAATACGAAGCGTTAATCATCACATACGGAATCTTATTCTTTTCAATATTTAAATAGGTATTTAAATTTGGATTATAAATTGCACTCTTGGTTGGTTCGACAATAAGTCCATCAAGTTGCTGTCCCAACATATTTTCAAGACATTTACGCTCTCGATTAATATCATGATTCGTACTTGCCAACAGGAGATTATACCCCTTTTCACTTAGATACGATTCTATCCCGCGGATAATCGATGGAAAAATATAATCTGTAATCGAGGTCGTAATTATACCAATCGTTCGATCAATGTGATTAACTGTCTTCTCACTGCGCTCTTTACAAAAAGTACCCCGACCTTGCTGCCTGTACAACCAGCCCTCATTCACAAGCTCATTTAACGCCTGGCGAATGGTATGCCGACTAACCTCAAAGATTTCAACAAGCTCATTTTCAGATTGAATCTTCTCATCAGGTTGAATTTTACCTTCCGTGATCCACGTTTTTATTTGATTTTTTACATGTTTATATTTAGTCATGAAGGTGCCTCCATTGGTACGGAAAAAGTTTCATCTATTCTTACGTGTTTTAGTAGAAATAGTATTGCTTACATCTATCATACTACATATTATTTATAAATTGTACGTACAACGTTGAAAATATTTGTATGGTTGTATGGGGATGGGAGGAGGTGGAGGTGGATAGTAGAGGCTTTTAGAAGCTAATTCGGTTGTGAAACGGTAGTTTTAGGTCTGTTTTGGACGAAGTGGTTCTGTTCACCTCTGTAATTGATTCAAATACATAGATTTGGAGGTTGCCAGGGTGATGGATTTTTGATTTATGATTTTTAATTTGGATTTACGGTTTTTATTTTCGATTTATGGTTTTTAATTGTGATTTACGGTTTTTAATCTGGATTTACGATTTTTAATCCAAAAATACGATTTTTAGCAAAAACAATCGGTCTTGTCTGCAAAGTCATTTTTAAACAAATATATAATTTCGTTAGTTCCTAGGGTAGAATCTTCAATTTATGATTTTCGGTTTGGATTTTCGAGTTTTTGATTTTAAAATACGTTTTTTAGCAAAAAAAATGCCTAAACAATGTCCATTTTTAAGCAAATACATAGATTTGGAGGTTGCCAGGGTGATGGATTTTTGATTTATGATTTTTAATTTGGATTTACGGTTTTTATTTTCGATTTTTGGTTTTTAATTGTGATTTACGGTTTTTAATCTGGATTTACGATTTTTAATCCAAAAATACGATTTTTAGGAGAAACAGACCAAGCTTGAACTTATCTTTCTAAACAAATACATAGATTCACAGGTTCCCAAAGTGGTCAATAATTGGTTTGTGCATTTTAATTAAGATTTATGCACTTTAAATTCGACATGTGCACAATAATTGAGATTTATGCACTTTAATCGTTATTTGTGCAGTTTAATTTTAAAATATGCATTTTAGCAAAAAAACACCGTCCCTAACACCCACCCAAAAATCCACCATTTACAAATCCACCACAAACCCCTATAATACCAACATATGAATATCGGCATTCACTCATATAATCGCGGGGATATGGCTCGCAAGTTTCTACCGGTGTACCGTAAATATACCGACTATGAGTGAGCAATGGGGATGCACCTTTTTACAGGTGTTTATTCCTTTTCCTTCGCTTAGAAAACCTGAAGGTCATTGGCTCACTCATTTTTGAGGAGTGCAATGATGTTCAGGTTTTTTCATTTTAAAGGAGGAGAACAATGGAGCTTTTAAAACAAAAAATCATCAACGAAGGTACTGTGCTGTCAGAACACGTTTTAAAGGTTGATTCATTTATTAATCACCAGATTGATCCAACTCTTATGGTTGAGATAGGGAAAGAGTTTGCTGAGAGATTCAAAGATGACGAGATTACAAAGGTACTCACAATTGAATCCTCTGGTATTGCACCTGGATTGATGGCAGCGCTCGAACTGAATGTTCCTGTCATTTTTGCACGAAAAAGAAAGTCACTCACACTGGTGAATGACTTATTAACGGCAACTGTTCATTCTTTTACAAAAAATGAAACGAATGAAATCTCTGTTTCTAGCAAATATATTGGCCCCAACGACAAAGTACTCATTATTGACGACTTCTTAGCCAACGGCCAGGCTGCACTTGGGTTAGCAGAGCTTGTCTCAAAAGCTGGTGCTGAGGTTTCTGGAATCGGAATTGTGATTGAAAAGTCGTTCCAAGAAGGCGGACGTTTGCTTCGTGAAAAAGGATTCAAGGTTGAATCATTAGCACGAATTCAATCACTACAAAACCAGACAGTGACTTTTTTAGAAGAAGTGGGGGCGGCTAACTAATGAAACAGAACGCATTTAAAACGGCATCACTTGGAATTCAGCATGTACTTGCAATGTATGCGGGGGCTGTTATTGTTCCACTCATCGTTGGTGGTTCGCTTGGATTAACAGCAGAGCAGTTAACATATCTAGTTTCTATTGACATTTTAATGTGCGGTGTCGCTACAATTCTACAAGTTTGGAAAAATAAATTCTTTGGGATTGGGCTACCGGTTGTCCTTGGTTGTACGTTTACCGCAGTAGGACCAATGATTGCGATTGGCAGCCAATATGGAATATCCGCAGTCTACGGGTCTATTTTAGTATCTGGTGTTGTGGTTTTACTGATTTCAACTGCGTTTGGGAAGCTTGTAAAATTCTTTCCGCCGGTTGTTACCGGGTCAGTGGTTACAATCATCGGGATTACATTAATCCCAGTAGCAATGAACGACATGGCTGGCGGTCAAGGAAGTGCAGACTTCGGTTCGATTTCCAACCTTCTATTTGCGTTCGGAACCCTATTATTCATTTTAGCTTTATATCGTTTTGCAAAAGGGTTTGTACGTTCAATTGCAATTTTACTAGGTTTATTAGTGGGAACTGCAGTATCAGCTTTCATGGGTCATGTTGATTTCTCAGCAGTATCAGATGCATCATGGTTCCACATGGCTACGCCGTTCTACTTCGGAAAGCCAACCTTTGAAATCTCAGCGATCCTTACAATGACACTTGTTGCGATTGTAAGTTTAGTAGAATCATCCGGAGTTTATTTTGCCTTGGGAGACATTACTGGACGAAAAATTACTGAAAAAGATCTATCAAACGGGTATCGTGCGGAAGGTCTTGCGATTCTTTTAGGAGGATTGTTTAATGCTTTCCCGTACACAACGTATTCTCAGAACGTTGGACTTGTTCAATTATCAGGTGTAAAACGAAACAGTGTAATTTATGTAGCTGGGGCATTTCTTATTTTAATTGGGTTTGTACCTAAGATTGGTGCGTTTACAACGGTTATTCCAACACCAGTACTTGGTGGAGCGTCGCTAGCTATGTTCGGTATGGTTATCTCTTACGGAATCAAAATGCTAAGTAAAGTTGATTTTTCATCACAAGAAAACCTGCTTATCATGGCATGTGCGATTGGAATGGGGCTTGGTGTTACAACAGTTCCAACTCTATTTGCAAATCTGCCAAAAGGTCTTCAAATATTAACAAGCAACGGGATTGTGATTGGGAGTTTGACAGCCATCTTATTGAATATTGTGTTTAACATCGTTCCGCAACGCAAAAAAGAGACGCGGGTTTTTGTTGAGAAACAAGCGTCTTAATAAACCTATTTTCAAGGAGCTATTTTAAAAAAATAGCTCTTTTTTTATTCACATTTTTTCATTGAAAACACTTGTGCACAACCTATTATCCTATTACAATACAAGAATAGTAGTTTATACCTATAAACGAGGTCTTTTTTACTATACATATTCAAATGTAGGTTGGTGAGAAAAGAGACGATTAAACTATAATATAACAAATACTAACAACATTGATTATTAACACTTGGAGGAAAAAATGTGAAAATCCATACTACTATTTCAAATCGCTATCTATCAGTCTTTCTAGCTACTTTATTAATTTTAGCTTTATCTCCTCTCCATACAACGAACGCAATGACAGCCGACTTTACCCAACCTATTACCTTTGATTCAATTATTGAAGACCATGGTGCATATAATGGACAACCTTTATCTGATATTGAGCCAGATAGTAGCTTTATTGCTATAAAAAGCGTTGACGATTCTAACGGTCAATGGCAATGGTTTAATGGAACACAATGGCTAAATATATCTGATAGACTTTCACCTGACTCAATGCTTGTATTGACAAGTGATACACTAATCAGATTTTCTGCAATTCCGGATTGGAACGGAACTACGACAATTGACTATTCCCTTTATATTGAGGGTTCAGGGGACCCGGATAATGTAAATAGTTTTGAGCAGGAAATTAGGACTGCTAGTCTTACAGTTACACCTGTCGGAGATGCACCTTATCTGACAGAAGTTGGAGGTAATAATTATCTTGGGTTTAATGAATTTGGTGCCTATGCAACATATCCAAGCATGGATATCTACACAGATTCATTTACATTTGAAAGCTGGGTAAAGATTCCGTTTAGATTTAATGCATGGGAAAGAATTTTTGACACTTCTTACGGAATGGATAACTTTAACCTGCACTTAGCATTTGAAGGCGGAACCGGAAGAATGGTTTTTGAGGCGCTCCCTCAACAGGGCTATCGTACTAATACGTATCAGTCTAGAACTCAGGATTCTTTTCCTTTAAATCAATGGGTACACGTTGCTGTTGTCTACAACCATTCTTTGAAGCAATCATTTATCTATTGGAACGGCGTGCTAAAAGGGCAAGGTTTTATGGACTTAACCAATATGGCTAATGCAAGTCTTCAGAATGGTGGTATTTCTAGACCTATTAATTACCTAGGTAAGAGCACCTGGAACCAAGATGGTTACTTTAAAGGTGGATTGAGAGACGTTAGATTCTGGAACAAAGCAAAGTTGCAATCTGAAGTCATTAACCAGATGAATATACAAGTGGGGTCAACTGAAGCAAATCTTCTTGTTGAGTACCCTTTTAATGAAGGAAATGGCCAGTTGGCTTCTAGTTTAGGAACCATCACAGAACCCTCTTCATTACACAATACAGATTGGCTAACAGAAGATGGTTTTATATATGGGGTTACTGGGACCAAGGGCTCTACTAGAATAAAGGAATATACAATTCATGATGCAGATATGGGTGATGTAGAAAAAATTACTACAACGGCTGTATCATCTAATCAAACAGTTTTACCAGACAGTGCGATACAATTAGCTGGAACAGGTGAAAACCAAAAGATCATTATGAAGCCTATTGAGGAAGGCAGTACAACTATCACCGTTACATTAAATGATGGTAATCTAACTTATCAAAGCAGTTATATACTGAATGTCACTTCTTTACCTACTGGGGAACAACTACCTGAACCCCCATTGGAAGAGGAACCAGGTGAAGACCAACCTGGTGATGGCCAACCTGATGATGAGCAGCCTAGTGATGAGCAGCCTGAGCAGCCTAGTGATGAAGAACAAGGTGAACAACCAAATACTCCAGAAACACCGGTAGAAGAGCAGAATGAAAATCAGCAACCTACTGATCAACTGGAAGAAAAAAATGCAGATGATAAAATCCTCGTAGAAGATAACAAAGAAAGTGTAGACCAAAATAAAGTAGTTGAACAACAAGAAGAAGGTTCCAAGTCTGCTCCTCTCCCTAAAACCGGAACAGATATGTATAGTGTATTAGCTCTAGGCTTGTCTCTGATTTGTATAGCAATTGCAGCGTTTATAGCAGTTGCTAGAAAAAGAAATACAATTTAAGCTCTGATGAAAAACACTCAAGCATAGTTACTTGAGTGTTTTTCATACTACCCTATCTTCGCAGCATTTCCACACCAACCCAAACCTTCCACACAACAAAAGCTCCTGCAAAAGTAAGCATACTCAAGATAATTCCAAGTACACTTCCCCTACCATATAACGCCTCATAACCTGCCGAGACGAGGACAATCCCACCAATTACTATAGTAAAAATTCCTAATGGTTTCGAAAGTGCCTTTGTTTTTACACTAACCAGCCCTAACTGCAAAAGCCACAATCCTAAAAAGATACACGAAACAATTGATAAAACGAGACTTATCTCCATAATAGGATTAACAATAGTAAGGGCATCTGACACGTTCTTGTCTTCATTCACTAGATCATGGAGAATCGAAAAAGGCATGAGCATATATAAGGTGTATGTAATGAGATGAATGTAGCCAAACCGGGATACATTTGAGCTAGCAGTCTGATGAAAGGTCCGAATGCGCTCATCCAAAGCTTCTACCGTCCAAAACATCAAGATCATTCCAATCGCACCTGCAATCATTAATCCCCAATTCAAAACTGGATAAGTCGCAAGAGAATTTACAGTCAACTCATACACATCATCTCCCGAGACATCTTTCATCGCAAGCGTTTGTGTAGAAGCCATTACAATAACCAAGAGTACAGCGGAAAAAATGGCAAAAACTCCTCCGACACGTTGACGGTTATGTTTCATATAACCCTCCTCTATAATCTTTTATACTAGTAATGTATGTAAAAATAAAACTCGGTATATCAAAAACCTTAAATAATATAAAAGTTTGCGTCGCAACAGATTGATCCGTCGTCTTATTAGCGAAAGAGAAACTGAATGGTAACTTAGTTGAACCCATCCTTGTTTACATTCAAAATGGAAACTACTTATTTGGATACTAATTCTCAATAGAAAAACTCACTCTATAAGACAGATAAAACGCCTGATGTAATTCAAGCGTTTCCCACTACTAATTTTAATTAATTTTTAAATGGTATTTCCTCTTTGAATGCCTGTTGGTATGTTTCAATGATCTCATTTTTTTCTTCGTCACCAGTAAAAGGAATATCCCCGCCAACAGGTATTAAAGTGTGCCAATTTTCATCTTTTAGGTACCTTGTCGCAAATAAATACGTTTGTCCAGCTTCAATAAGTTTATCATCTTCCATCAGAAATAAGTAATCTCCATCATAGCCACCTTGCTGGTTAACTTTAACGGTTCCTTCCAACTCTCCCTTAATATTATCAAGCACCTCAACTTCAAATTGCGTTTCTGGATAACCACTAAGTGATTTTGTGTCAACTTGTTTGATTACTTTACCTAAAAATACATTATCCGCAAAGCCTACAACTTCTCTTGGGTTAGTTATATCGATAACTGTATTGGCCTCCATTGTTTTAATAATCGGATTTTCTGGTGGAGTATTTGAAAAATAACTAGTACCCAAAATACCTAAAGCAATTGAAGCCGCTACGACTGGTCCTATCATATAAGACCATTTACGTTTTGATGTTCCCATCTCTAATTTTGCTTGGGAAACACCCATTTTGCTTCTTTCACTAAGTTCCTTTGGTATCTCAATTCTATGCATTTCTTGTCTAATCTTGTTGCTCATACATATCAACTCCTTTCAGATTTTTACGAAGCTTATTTAAAGCTCTATATAAAACTGTCTTTGCCGAACCCAGAGGAATATCTAGTGTTTCTGATACCTCTTTTATTGTCATACCTTCGTAAAATCTTAATATAACCACACTTTTTTCATCTTCATTTAACCGTTCAATTAAATCCCTAATTGTCATCTCTAAGTCAATATCCTCATTGACATCTGATGATATAAACTCATCAAATTCTGGTTTCAATTGAACTACTTTTTTTTGCATTCGAAGCATATCGATTGCACAACTAATCGCAATTCTTATTAACCATGATTTAAAGTATTTAGGTTCTTTCAGATTTTTAATAGATTTAAATGAACGATATGCAGTTTCTTGTACTACATCAAGAGCATCACTTTGATTTTTCACATATACAAATGCCGTTCTATAAATATCTTGTTCGTATTGCTGAAATAACGTTAAAAATGCTTTATCATTTCCTTTTTGTGCTTTCTTAATTAAATTCAACAAAAAATCCACCTCCTTAACTTCTTACATCTATTAGACGGACGATAACATCATTTGGCTTTATATATTTTTAAAAAGTATATCATTCCTTTTCAATAGGATAACTGACTTTGGGTTTTCTGCATTATAAACATTATAAAACCAGTCCCGCTTAGTATTATAAAAATTGTAAGTCTATTGTCTCTATTAAGTAACATCATACCAAATCCACTCAATCTAAGCTGGTTATCCGTAATGCTCCAAAACTTCCAAATAACGTTAATAGACCTACTGAAATTTTTGATAGTAACAAGAACTGCTACAGATGACATGTTCATTACAACCAAAACCAAAAGAAGGTGGCAAAGCAATACCTGTACATTTTTCAGATGATAAACCGTTACAAACTTACATAAAAAAGCAGACCAACTTGCTATGCAAATTGGTCTGTTACTTGTTGTTCCATGTATAAAGTTCTTCTCCTTATCGAAGCCCTAAATAACTCTACTTAGAAAATGCTCTAAAAACCGCTCTGCTTCTACTTCTCTGCACACCTTAATTTTAGGTTTACCTTCAGGATGTGGAACCGTTCGTCCATCCTCAATTCCTTCAGTTGTTACCGTTATATTCACTTCTTCCGTTTTCACTAAACTCGGGTCAATGGCTACCCCAACCGCCAACGGGTCATGAAGTCCACAACCTCCTATACCTGGATACGACTTCTCATAGAAGCTAAGATAGTGCTGGACCATATCAGCAAAGAATACTCCTGCCTCGGTACTTGTTTGTCGCCATTTTTCTACTTCCGTTTTAGGTAATAGCGTTTGAAGCGTAACATCAAGCCCGACTAACGTAATCGGTAGTCCTGATGAAAGGACAATTTTAGCAGCCTCTGGATCAGTTAGGATATTTGCTTCACCGTATGGACTTTTGTTACCTGGTACATACACTGCTCCACCCATAATCACCACTTCCTTAACTAGTGAAACGATTTCTGGTTGTTTTTGTAATGCCAGAGCAAGGTTCGTTAGTGGTCCTACAGCAATTAACGTTATTTCGTTTGGAAACTGTGTTATTTTATCAATGATAAAATCAACAGCGTGCCCTGCCTCCACTGTCGTGGTTGGCTCGAAATCCAATACATTTCCTAATCCGTCCTCACCATGAACGTGTTTTGCAAAATTCGCTTTGTTTTCTCGTGTGAGTGGCTTCGATGCCCCACCGTATACCGGCACACTTTTTCCCAACTTTTCTAAAACTGCTAACGTATTTCGGGAAGCCTCCTCAACTGACACATTCCCAAAGCATGTTGTTAATCCAATCAAATCTAATTCCGGCGAGTGCACGGCATAAGCGATTGCCATTGCATCATCAATTCCAGTATCTACATCAAATATGACTTTTTTCATTATTTGTGGCTCCTTTTCATAAACAGTTCTACTTCTTCTAGGGCTGGCATGGAAACCTGTGCCCCTAATTTTGTTACAGTTAACGCACCAACTGCATTGGCAAACTGTGTTGCCTCTTTAAGACTTTTTCCGCCAACTATTGCCGTTGCAAGTGCGCCAGCAAAAGCATCCCCGGCAGCTGTAGTATCTGCCACTGATACGTTATACGGCTCAACTTGGAACACTTCTTCATTTCGATTAACAACTACACCCTTACTCCCCAATTTTGAGAAGACGGTTTCTACTCCTTTTTCAAGTAGAGTAAGGCTGCCCATTTTTGCTGATTCAACATCAGAAATTTTCGAGTCAGTAATAATCCCTAACTCACTCTCATTTGGAACAATGTATGTAACCTTTTTATATAACTCATCTGGCAGCTTTTGTGCCGGTGCAGGGTCGAGCATTAGTGGAACACCGTGTTTCTTAGCTATATCCGCAATTTCCAAGACGGTTTCTAAAGGTATCTCAAGCTGGACCATCACCAATTTTGCTTGTTGAATTACTTGCTCATGTTTTCTCACATACTCAGGGGTAACCTGGTTGTTTGCCCCAGGTGCTACAACAATACTGTTTTCTCCTTCAGGGTTGATGCTGATTAGTGCCACACCAGAGGCTATATCTTTGGTTCTCTCTATATAGGAAGTGTCCACCCCCACCTCTTGTAATCCAGCCAGTAGTTGATCCCCAAAAACATCGACTCCAACCTTTCCAAGCATTGCAACTGAGGCTCCAAGCTTCCCCGCTGCATACGCTTGATTTCCACCTTTGCCGCCATTACCGGTGAAAAAGTCCTGTCCAAGAACTGTCTCTCCCCATTCGGGTCGTCTCGTGACTCCCACTACCATATCCATATTTAAACTACCAATGACTAGAATATCTGAACTCATCAGTCTGCCCCCAGTTATTATCCTAAAATTATTACTTCAACTATAGCATTTTTGGTCTAATTTAGTAACTTGGCCCACTAGGCAATTTGATAGGGTTAATATAGAAACAAAAGCTATCATGCAATTATTGAGAATATACTGCAATTGCTACATACTATCATGCAATTATTGTAATTATCCTGCAATTGTTACTTACTATTATGCAATTATCAAATTTATTCCTCAAATTTGTTTGTTCTGATCTCACTTTTTCCCTGTTTCATACCACCCAACAGGTCTAAATCATACTACCAAACTATAATTCACTTTTTTTTGCTTTTACAGCTAGTCAATCAAAATAAAATTACACTCCTTACCTATAAGACACAACAAAAAACCCTCTTCAGCAGAAACATGCATCTACTAAAAAGGGTTTTATCAAACTTATTGTTTTTCCACTTTATGATCCCTACTAATATCCTTCAAGAAACTATATATGATTATTCCCATGATAATTGCCAATGGGAATGCTGCAACAATTGAAATAGTTTGTAGCATCGTTAAGGTTGTTTCGTTAAAGATAAGTGCGATTGGTAAGATGATAAAGATTAACGCCCAGAATACGCGAATATACTTCGGCGGCTCTTGTCCAACTTCTAGTTTTTTCAAAGAGTATTCTGACACGACTAATGTTATTGCATCAAATGTACTTGCGTAAAAAGCAATCATTGCTAGTGCTAATAATCCCATTGCGATTCCACTAATTGGCAGTTGGTTAAAAATCTGTACGATTACTTCAGATGGGGATGCGCCTGCAGAAAGCATACCAGCTGCATCTACGTTACCTTGAGTTTGGTGGAATAGACCAAAATTACCAAATACAATAAATGAAGTAAATGTCCCAAGCAATCCTGCAGTAAATCCACCAACAATCGTTTGTTTGATTGTACGTCCTTCTGAAATTTTACCAATAAAGAATGGAGTTGCTACAAACCATGCAATCCAATATGCCCAGTAGAAGATTGTCCAGTCTTGTGGGAATCCAGAACCGCCTTCACTAGATACACGTAGCGGATCCATCCAGGTTGACATACTAAAGAAATCATTGATTAACTTCCCAATACCAGTTACGCCGCTCTCTACAATAAATTTTGTTGGACCAAAGATGAGGAAGATTGCGATAAGGGTAAAAAAGATCCCAACACAAATTTTTGCAAGCTGTGAAATTCCTTTTAGCCCAAACGTAACGGCCGCTGTATAAACAAGTGCAATAATTAGTAAAATTAAAATAGTTAAGGTTGTGCTTTGTGGTATTCCCAATGTTGTTGATACTACTAATGATAGCAAAGGTGTAGCTAGTGAGAACGTTGTCGCAGTCCCAGCAAGCAATCCTACGATTGAAAAGATATCAATTGCTTTTCCTAAAAATCCATCTGCGCGATCGCCAATTGTAGACCGACATGCCTCAGATAAAGTTTGACGTTTGCGATTTTTAACAAAAATCATATATCCATACGCAACTGCAGGAAGGAGATAGAAACTCCATGGAATGGGCCCCCAGTGGAATAACGGATAAGATGCAGCAAAATCCGTTTTCTGAACAAGAGTTGGATTTTCAATTCCAAACGGTGTTGCACCGAAATAATAAGCCCATTCAATTAATGACCAATATAAAATATCAGCAGCCATTGTTGAGGTAAAAATCATTGCACCCCATGAAAAAGTATTAAAACGAGGCTTTTCTAACTTTCCAAGCTTTACATTCCCAAAGCGAGAAAATGCCAGCCAAATGGATAATAGAAACACTCCAAGGCCAAATACCATATAAAACGAACCAAATTCCCCTACAAAGATACTTCTTAAAAATTCAATTGCATTTCCACTCGCGGTAGGAAATATAAACAATACAAGAGCTAGTCCAATAATTAATAGAAGAGGACCAAGCGTTAAGAACCAATCAATTTCTTGCCCCTTTTTACTTTTTTGCAAATTCATACTTTGTTTCCCCCATTAGATCCAAACTTTTTCTATAATAGTTTTTTGCATACCGGTACATAGTCAGTGTGTACTCCCCAAATTTCACACCCAGGGCTTGTTTATATTGAGCCCACATAGCCCATAAAAATCCACCTAATGCTATATACATATAAATTCTTAGGCGCTCTTCGACAGTTGGGCCATTTCCTTCAAAATAATAACCCATTATTTTTTCTAATTGTTCATCGTTATAATTCGAGTAAAGAGCAAACATCGAAAGATCAATTACAGGGTCACACATTCCTGCATACTCCCAGTCGATTAACTTAAATTCACCATTCGGTAAGACTAGGAAATTATCAACATGTGCATCAATATGACAAAATGCAGATGGGAGATTCATCCTTTTTAAAATGGAAAGAAGCTCGCTCATTTTAGCTCGAACAAGTGGATAGTCCTCGAATAAAATCGCATCATTATCTTTACAGAGTTCTTCATAAAATAAAATATTCTTTTCAAAGTTAAAGCTGTGTGGAACAACAATGTTACTGTTGTGAAGCTTATGAATCATGTTCATGCACTTACGAATCTCAGTTTCATTATTTGTATCTACATTTCTAGCTTCTTTTTCAAATTCCGAAATTTTTATCCCACTCTTTGGATCAATGTAGATAATGTTCTCGGTGATATTCAACGGAATAACCGCCTGAAGACTTTGGTATTCCTCCACTCTATTAATTAAATTCTCAGTACCTTCTCCAGGTATCCGACATATATACTTTTTCTTATCTATCTCAAATAAAAACGAACGATTTGTCATCCCTATTTTGACAGGCTGAATATCTTTAATCTCATCTTCCTTCACTTTAAAAATAAAGGATAACAGTGACATTACTTCATTTTTCGATTGGTCACGATAGGTTGAGTCAAAATCCCTTAGCTCTTCTAAGCTTTCAAACTCATATACTGTACCAGGCTCCTGACGGTTGATGTACATTTCCAGTTTATCAAGATTGTCCTTTAAAACATGCTCCCAATAAAAATCTTCCGTACCAGGTTGGTAATAGGCTTGTTCCAAAAGAGGGATCATTGAATCCGAGAAGTCTTTTGTGAAAAAGACAGGGCCATACATATGCCAGGCATTTGAGCCGCCAACTTCAATGTTTTTAATTCGCTCTTTTTTATCAGTCAATAAACACCACTCAGCTGTCTCACCTTCTGATTTAACAGCACTGTACCAGCTCTCGAATTCAAACTCATTGTACAAATTCTTGGTTATATAATTATCGCTCGATAAAATATATGTGTTTTTTAATAAATGTCGAACATGATAAAGTGTAGCTAAGTTATTCTTTGTATCATATTCTTCATTGTAGACAAGCTTTACGCCATATTTATCAATTAGATATTCGAACTTTTCTTTTAAATATCCAACGACAATCGTGATATCGGTAATGTTAGCTTCTAGTAACTGTTTAATCTGACGCTCAATCATTCGCTCACCAAACACTTCTAACAGTCCCTTTGGAGTTTCATACGTAAGTGGTACAAATCGAGAGCCAAACCCTGCCGCCATAACTATTGCATTATCAACTCGGTAGTTTTCAAGGAGTTTATGCCCGGTCTCTGTTAGTGTATATCCGTTTATATCCTTTAGTAGATAGCCTTCCTCTTGCAGCGAGTGGAATAATTTATTTGTTTTTCCTAATGATATATTGCATAAGTTCGCGATATCTCGTTGTGTCAGTTTTTCCGTTCGATTACATTCTCTAAGTATTTTTAACTCTTCTACGTTCATTTTCGACACCTTTCGATGTGTTTTTATTTTAATTTACACTATTACTTGTTCATTTTCAATACCTTTTTAATGGTAAATGAACAAACATAGTGTATATGTATCGCCGCAAGTATACAGCCACTATCCAGTGTTAATATAGATAGGTTGCCTTTTTGCACAGAATTTATCACCAGTTATTTTTTGTGAATGGTAGATATCGGAAGGATTTTAAGGCCGAATTTAACTATACGTGTTCTCCATATTTTATTAATAAATAATGGCATAAAAAAAGACTCAGCATTTCGCCAAGTCTTAGTGGAGGTTTAAGTATTTCATGCAGAACTTACTTCATTGCATTTCTTTCTTCAATTAAATACACCTTAATTTTATGATATCTAATTCGTTTTTCATTAATATATTCGCTATATTTATCTTGAGTTCGCTTCTTAAGTACGGTAATCATGAACTGATGATAAAGTCTTTTTAAACCCATACATATCACATCCTTCAATACAAGATTACATCTCAGACATTACTAATGTATGAACAAAAAATTACATTTATCGTAATAATATTGAAGCATGTCAAAAGATTGGAGAATTAACAAAGTGACACAGAGAAGCAGGATACATTACCTAAGAAGAAATATTATGTAATATACAGGTGTTAGGTCTTAAATAAACAACCACAAATTATAAAAGTACGAAGCAACAATTTCCATAAACTTATAAGAGATAAGAGATATACTTAAAATTCCAAGTAAACAGAGCAAACATTTTCTAAACAGAACCAATTATGTACCTCCTTAGAAATCATATTGCTTATTTACTTCAGTCTACCTTCACTAAGTAAACCCCTTATATATGTAGTGTTAATAGTTTATAAAGTCTGTGTAAAGAACACAGCTTATTTAATTCCCACATCTCCCGTTATCGCCAGCCTCAAGGCACCATATACACCAGAATCACTACCAACTTTACTCCTGTGAACTGGTATCTCTTCCACTCCAGAATCTGAATAGTTCCTAAAACTGCTCAACAGCGGTGCTTCATATAAATCAAATACTTCATTTAATCCACCACTGATAATCGTAACAATACTATTGCTCAAATATTGGGTACTTCTCTTTTAAAAGAAGTAGAGATGCAAAATACCTTTATGGATTGGATTTATAAAAAAAATACCCGCTCCCATTATATAAGGGACAGGCATATACTGTTCTAGCTTAAAGCTGTACATCAACAGTCGAGTAAACTCTAAAAAAACTAATTTACTTTTTCACGATATTCGGTACATTCACACCGATAAGAAGGACTAATATGAGACCCGTTGCAGTTTTGTCTGGAGTGTCAACGATAAAGAAATTATATACTGTTAAAAGTAAAGCCAATGCTAGACCAATTCTAGCAATCCAGTTTTTGTTCATTTCCTATATCTCCTCTATTTTCTTAAAATATAGGTAAATTGTACTATACAAGTAAAAAGTTAGGTATATATTTTTTACCAGTTTACCAACTTTCTATATTCTACCGCTCATATAACTCTAAAGGCAGACCATCCGGGTCATTGAAAAATGTGAATTTCTTACCTGTTACCTCATCAACGCGTATTTGTTCTACTTTAATATTTTTCGCTAGCAACTCACCAACTGCCTCTTCAATGTTATCAACTTCAAAGGCTAGATGTCGAAGTCCTGCGGCTTCAGGGTAACTTGGTCTTTTAGGAGGTTTAGTGAAAGAAAATAACTCTATCTGGTAGTTGTCCCCTACTGCAAGGTCCAGTTTATATGAATCTCGTTCAGCCCGGTACGTTTCGCTGATAACCGGTAACCCCAGTTTATCAACATAAAACTCCTTAGACTTTTGATATTCTGAACAGATAATCGCAATGTGATGAATTCGATTTATTTTCATGTCAATTCCACCTTTCTCTGTGTATGATAGTCATACTCTATTTTAGAATATCCTTAATTGGTTTTGGCAAAAGGACTCCGAAGTAAATAGGTAATAAAAAAACCTATTAGTAATGAACAATATACTAATAGGTTCCTATAACATTTCTACGCTCTTACTCTTCTTTTCAAGCCAACTAGGAGCAATACACCAGCAAGTCCAAGAACAGAGCCAATTAATAACCAATTAAAGTGGCTAGTAGCTGTTTTAGGTAAAGAACCTCCACCTTTAGTGCCTTTATCTTTCTCGACTTCAGTTGTTGGTGCAGTCTTTTTTTCTATAACCTTTACTAAACGTGTAACTTCTGTTTTATTACCAGCACTATCTGTTACTTGGTAGACAAGCTTATATTCACCAGGAGTATCGCTATCTACCTCACCTGTTATAGTAACCTTATCTGTTAGGTCACCATCTACAACATCGGTTGCTGTCACGCCTGGATCTGTAAACTGGCTTCCTTGCTCAATTGTAAGTGGGTTATCCCCTTTTAATGTAATAACTGGTGCATCTTGGTCAACTACTCGAACAATTCGAGAGGCTTGACCTTTATTTCCAGCATTGTCTGTTACTGAATAAACAAGTGTATACTCACCAGGAGTGTTTGTATCTACAGTACCTGTAACTGCCACTTTATCTGTTAAATCACCGTCAACATCATCAGTAGCCTTTGCTCCTGGATCTACGAATTCACTCCCATGGCCAATTATTATCGGGTTATCTCCTATAAGGGTAACCACTGGTGCTTGAACATCCACAACAGTTTGGGTGGCGGATAATTCTAGTACACTATCAACTAACTCATCATCAATCTCTAATATCCCTTTAACTGAGAACTCATAGGTTTGTCCGACAGTTAAACCTGTTACCTCATATGTTGTTACGTCCGAACCTACTTCACCAATAGGTTCGCCATCTTGAAAAATACGATATCCAGTCGCTTCTCCAAAAACAGCCGGCCAACTTAACTGAACAGTGCCCGTTGCAGGTGTTGTTGCAGTTAGTTCTGGTAATGGAACATTTACTGCTGTTGCAAAATCAGTAGTACCCGTTTTTAAATCAAGCGAAAAACTTCCTTTTTCCCAAGCGTTTCCGTTAATTAACGATAAAATCGCAGTTACTCCATCCTCTGGAGACTCTGTGTTCTCCCCGAGATTATCAAGAAGAGGATGTAATGTTGTTTGCATAGGAATTTCAAGAGACACTGCAAGCTTGTTAAAGAAACTTGCATTTAAATTGTAATAGCCAAATATAGTAGAAGTTGAATCACCTGTTCTCCACACAGGACTATCAGCAGGTACATTCATAGGGTCAACCACTATTGGCTCTTCTTCAACTGCCAATGGAGGTATTCCACCGAAATCACTGCCATTTACATAATCGAAATCAAAAAATTTTATTCCGTTCTCTGAACTTGTTTCACTTACAAAAACATGTGTAAATCCATCAACACTTTGACCATCTTGATCAAGTACATCAATCGAAACAAGCACCTGATTTGGATCCATTGGGTTGATTAAGATATTCTGAACAGTTGCGGATTCTGGAATTTTTGTTGGCAGACCAGTTTCTGTATCCATATCATAATACATGATTCCATCCAGACCATTAGTATACATCGGCACCCAGTATACTGAGGTATCGCCAGACGGAGTTTGTATGTACCCACCAACAGTAGTGTTAGGATCAACTTCAACTTCCAAATTATCTGAGTTACTCACTTCAGTTTCGGTAACTGAACCATCGAACGCCTGCAGGTAAAACGTCTCCTCACTTGTAAGCTCACCTCGAAAGGCAACTGTACAACCTGAAAGAAATACTACAAAAACAAGAAGCAAACTACTAATCCTAAATGCCCTTTTCGTCCTTTTCAACCTCATTCTCCTTTACAACCTTATTTTCCTTTTAATACCATTAATATATAAAACTACCAAAAAACCACTACTTAAGTTTACACAAATATCTAAATATTGTATATATTTAGTCGGATTTTACTAGTGAGTTTTTAGTGATTTTATCTTATTGATAATTTGAAAATTACTTCACCGGGAGGTTGTTAAAAAAGTGCTACTACAAGAACACCGAAATCTCTACTTTTCCCATCACTATTATCTTCCTCATAATATGACTTCTCGATTCTAGTAGAGTTTCGAAACGAGATGGGCGAATTATAAAAACAACTGGTACTACTTAAATCACCTGATGGCAATATGAAGGAAGTTACTTAAATGGTATTACGCTGCGGACAAAGGAGAATGCAGACAGTCTGGTTGAAGGTCAAGGGTAAGTGGCATTACCCGGATGGTCAGTAGCTTAGGCATTAGATATTACGCTCATAAGATGCTGAAGTGCTATCTATACTACAATACGGGTTAACCCGGATGGCTAGTTGGAGTTTTAGTGGGTCGAGGGGGCTGGTCCCTTGACCCTAATAGATTTAGACCTTGCCCCTTCAACTATAACAGGGTATTTTGCCAGCATACACGCTATGATACAAACGTTTGTAATCTTAATGCCCTAGCAAAACTGCGCTCATAGGCTAAACAAACATTTGATTGAATTAAGATTTCACGATTAGTACAGACGGTAGTGATCGATACAACCAACGTTCTAATTTACTTATTGATTATATCTACTGCGATACCCGCTTTCGGTCTTTTAAAATGCTAATAAGCAATTAGCTAATTTATTATGCAATTACTTGAATTAGTGTGCAATTATCCTCAACTAGTATGCAATTAATTTAATTATTACTCAATTAATCGATTTATTACGCAATAGGAGAGTTCATAATCTATTTGAAATGCTAAATTCGTGATTCAGCCAGCACCTTTGGCAACTTCACTGTAAAAATACTCCCCTCATTCAACGCAGACTCAACAAATACCTCACCCTCATGCTCCTTCATAATCTCTTTTACAATCGCTAAGCCGAGACCTGTTCCACCTATCTTTCGCCGATCCGAATTATCAACTCTGTAAAACTTCTCAAAGATATCCTTCACTGCTTCTGCTGGGATTCCGAGACCTTCATCTTTAATTTCGACATTCAAATAATTGTCTTCCTCAAAAAACCTAACATCAACACTTCCGCCCTCTGGTGAATATTTCACTGCATTGCTAATTAAGTTATTGAATACCTGCGCTAGTTTATCCCAATCACCAAATACAACAGTATTTACCTTATCATCACTCAACCGAAAGACATGAGTCGGATGATTAACCTCATACATCTCAATTATTTCACTCAACATCGGCAGAATATCCACATTCGATTTATGATACTCTTGCTTTCCAGCCTCCATTTTTTGAACATCTAAAAAGTCGTTCACTAATGCCGTTAAGCGTTTTGCTTCCTGGTAAATCGCAGTTAGATACTTTCTTTGTCGTTCTGCTGGAAATTCTTTATGTAGCATTAACTCTGCAAATCCAAGCACACTCGCCAGTGGTGTACGAAGTTCATGACTTACCGTACTGACAAGCTCCGATTTCATCGCATCCACTTCGTATTCCTTTGTAATATCGCGATGTACGATAACGGTTCCCATTTTTTCACCGTCTCTTGTTAGTGACTCGCAATATACCTGTATGAACCGCTGGAATGGACTCATTTGGTGGTATACAAAGGACGGAGTCTCACCTTTACTAAATAGGACTTGATCAAAAAACTCCTTCAACTCCGGGCCGTTTTTAACCGCTTCACTAAAATCCATGGTCCATTTTTCATACTCACTGTCAACAATTGCTCCGGACTGACACTCCAACATATCGCAAAGCTTTTGATTAACCTGTATGACTCTTCCAGAAACATCAACAAGTTGAATCCCTTCTTTAATTGTGTCTAGTATATTTTGGGTTAACAGACGTTCCGCTTCAGTCTGTTCGAAAAGCTTGATTTTATCTAGAGAAATGGCTATCTGTTTGCTTAAGTTGACATATTCGTTAATTTCCGAATCAAGAAAGGCTTTGTCGTACCTTGAGAACATCATAACTCCTGCAACTTCACCAGATGCTGTGAGGACTGGTAAAAATAGATCAAAGGTGAATGAATGATTGGTATGATATCCTTTTTCGGAAAAAAGGCTTTCTCTTTTTATCACATAGGGCTTCTTTGTATCTTGAAGTCTTGTAACCAGCCCTCCATCCAAATGCTCGAGAAACTGCTGAGTTCCTTGCTCTGAAACTCCAAAAGAGGCGGATTCGTTTCCTTTTTCCAATAACACAATTATTCCTTTATCCGCCTCCACAATTTCAGTCATGGTTTTAACGATACTATGAAGGACCTCACGTTTATCAAGTGAGTTAGACAAACCCTTGTTTAGTCCATTCCTGCGCATAAGGTCGGTCTCCCTACTGCGTGTTTCCTTAAGGGCCTGCTCTAAGTGTATCTGCTGAGTTTGCAGCTGCTCCTGCTGGGCAAGTAGTTCTTGATTTCGAGCACTCAGGTCATCTTCTTTCTCCTGAATACTTCTTGCCATTTTCTCAAATGCCATCGATAAAACACCTAGCTCATCCTGTCTGTTAGACAGATTAGGGAACATCACAGGCCGTCCTTCTGCAATTTCACTAGCAGCAAGAGTAAGCCTGCTTAATGGCATTCTAATTCTCCAAATGGTTACACGAATTAGTACTGCCATTCCGCCAATTAATAACAGAAGAACTCCGACAAAGATTAATTGTATAAGTAGAAACTTATTTTTCTGTTCCTCCTGTTCCCTCGAGTGCTGCTCCCGTAGACCGTCCATATAGTCTTTGACATTACTCTGGTAGGTTCGAATTTGTTCAGAAGCATTTTGAGAAACAGCAATCTTTGTAACCTCTTCATAGAGCCCATTATCATAAAACTCTTTAAACCTTGGTAAAACATCCTTAAAATAGTAGTTATAAAAGTCGCCAGTTCGTTCTACAAACAATTCATCCTCAGTTGTTTCAGCTATATCGTGTAAATTCGAAATCCTTTCATCAACAATCTCACGCTGTTTTTCGACGTTGGTGTAATAGGTTTCTAGTCCACCGTATGCTAAATACGCCCTCATTTCAGATATTGCCAGATTGAATGAATATTCCAGGTCAGAAGCGAGAACCATTTTCCGTTCAAATTTTTCATTTTCTCGTTCAAAACTTTGTTGTAGCTGATTTTCGTATACAATCAGCACTGAGATCAATAAAGTAAAGGCCAGCATAATCACGATAGTTAACATACCAAACTGTCTGGCTAAGCTTGTCTTTACATAGTTACGCAGACTCACGCAAAATCTCCTCGATTCTTGCTACAAGTGCTAATGGACTAAATGGCTTACTAATAAACGCATCAGCGCCTGCCTCTAACACCTTTTGCTGCTGAGACGCCTGGTTCTTCGCACTTAACATAATAATCTTTACCTCTTCATGTTGCAGCCGTAATCTTTTTATCAAATCCAAACCTGTATACCCTGGCATCATATAGTCAACAATCACAAGATCGTATGCATGTTTCTTAAACAACTCAATTGCCTCATCCCCATCACAAGCCTCATCAACCTTATACCCCTCATCCACTAACGTATCTACAACCAGCATCCGAAGAACCTCCTCATCCTCCACAACTAAAATACGCTCCATGCTTCTCTCCCCCTTACTGGGACAAGTCCCTCATCCACTATTTCCTTACTTTCAAAAATTGCTTCTGTATATATCTTCCCGCACTTTTACAAAAAATATAGACTGGCTACTAATAGCCAGTCTTAATCAATCTCTTATTTCCATGCATTCCTCAAAATATTATACGATTTCTTTAGTCTCTCATGGAAAACCGGTTGCTCCCAGTTTTCCCATGTATATTGCATCCACTCTCCACTAGCAGTCGGCACTCGCTGTGCTACCTCGTTTTTAGTTGAAACAATGACCGCAACCGAAATGGAGTCAATGTTTTGTTTACTCTCCAAGCCAGCATCATTCCAAAAATCGCCAATGATTTGCCTTTGACTCGGATCCTTCACGTTTAACATCAACCATGGTAACCGTAGTTCCAGAACACCATCTTTACTAATAAAATCCGCCAATGAGTTGTAGTTATCTGCATCCGGGTTACCATTGCCATACATTAGTTTTCCCGTTTCATAAGCAGAAAACGGCACTGTTAGAGTTTCATCCTGTTTCTGTATTGTCATTTGTTTACTTAACGTTAAACGAATCGGATGGTAAATACCGTTATTTTTTTCACTCGCATATGGCTGTTCTTCAATCAATCCAAGCACATGGCCGTAGTCAAAATGGAAGGTATCATAGTAGCTATCAATTAACACCCTTGAATTCTCTTTGCCATTTAACTCAACTAGAAAATCAATGCCTTCTTCCTGTATGCCCGAAACATCTGGGACAGTCGATTGCCCTTGACCGCCAATTGTATTTAACAATATTGAGGTCTTAAACTCATCTTCATTCCATTGGTCCTCATTAAAGTCAATTCTAAAATAAAGCGCCCTTGCATCGCTACCGATATATACATTCTTTATTGGGCCCTGGTCATTTGACTGAACGGGTTCAATTCCCCTTGCTTCCCATTCAGATATGTCACCATCAATTAAAAACTGTGTATCCTTCGTGTCAGGTTCGAAGCTGAGCAGACCAAAATGTTGCTCGTTTGTTTGAATATTATCCCAGAATGGCCGGCGATCTGGATTATCATAGTCCATCGTGTTCCAGGTACGCTTAAACCATTCATCCTGCCACGAGAATACAAGTCCACCAGCCATTTTTTCTTCAACAATGTTCTCATATAACTTAGTAATCAACTTACCTTGCTCCTGTTCAGAGTGAAAACCTTGGTTAAATCCATGCACGTTTTCATGGGTAAGACCCCTTGACGCTGGGATTCCAAACTCAGCAACAAGTATAGGCATATCGTGATGCTCCTTCATATCATGCAAATACCCTGCATAGTTATTGTTTTCACCACGATGGTCTTTGTACTCGACATACTTTTCCTCATAGTTCATGAAATCCGGGTAGTATGGATAAAAATGATACGAAGCAAAGAGCCCTGGATAAAATGCATCTGTTGCTTTAATCACATTCGGATTTACTGATACCATATCTTCCGTATCACTAGGTTCTGATGGATGCTCTAGTAAGTCGGTTGTTGGCCAGTTCGTAAAGCTGACCGGATGCTGCCACCCATAGGTTTCTGCTTCATATCCAGCTGTGAAATCCATCATCTCAGCAAGCCACGCTTCAAATGGTGAAGCATTTTCAGTTTTGATATATGTCCCACTGTAGTTCGGTTTATCAGGATTACTTTCATTTGTCCCAATAACACCCTCTGGATCCCACTCAACCCCTAGAACCCAGCCTAACAGATAAGGGGATAAATCGTGAACATACTTTCCACTGGCATGTCCAGGTCTCTCCTCTATCTCTGCATTACCATTAATAATATCCACCGTACGCTTAATTTCCGCTTTGAAATCATCCGTCACGGCTGGATCAAATGCATTTTTCTTTTCTAAAAATGTCTCCTCATTTACCCATACACCATGGAACAGGTAAATTGGATTTTCTGTACTACGGTTATGCTCATACAACGCCTGGTAAAATGCAGGCGGATGTATCGTGTAGACACGAATTGCATTTGCATTTAATTCACTAATTTGCTTAAACCAACGAGCATATTCTGACTTGTTAATACCGGTCTCACCTGGAAACGTTCCAGGCTTCGCAATCCCCATGTTCACACCTTTAATAAGAATATCTTCCCATTCGCCATTTTTATAAACTTGAAGATAACCAGTACCAGATTTCCCAATCACTTTCATACCGTCGACGGTTTCAATCTCCGGTTCAATCGCCACTTTTTTAGAAGCACCTTTTTCCTTTGATAAAATCTCCTTCATCATCGGTACATACGCCTTCCAATAAAACGTCTCCGTTCTACCTTTTTGGTCAAAGGAAAGCAGTTTTTGCCACCAGGCTATTCCTTTTACTTGGTAAAAAGCAGGTACTTTTTCCTGGTCAGCGAAATCCCCAGCAAAATAATAGCTGTCATATGATGATTCTTCATGATGGATAACTGCTGGAAACGTGAGTGGAATGTTCGCTTCAGACAATTTTCCCTCTCCACTTTTCTTCAACTTCAATTCAAAATTCGCCTGAACTTCCTCTACATCATTTGCTTCCACCACATCAAACCAATAGTTATACTGGATATCATCGTCCAGATCATAGTGGCCAACATCCGTTTGCTTAAATTGAACAGCCGAATCTGTTATGTCATTTTCGGTTAACACCACAACTTTGTCGGCCTCATTAACAAAAACAAGCCCCTTCCCTTTAAAAGCAAAGGCCTCTCCATACTGGTTTTCAAAATTTTGTTTTAACCAAACCGGGACTTCATCATTAGCCAAGTTACTAAAGTATCGCCCCATCCAACCTGTCCAACGCAGGTTCATCAACTCATAAAATTCTTCACGGACTCGCTGCTCGGTTGGAGAACCAAATGTATTAAATTCGGCGATTAAGGTTTGGTTATTTTCAATTAATGATGCACTCAGTAAACTAACATCCCTAGAGGTCATCCCACCATACAATAATTCAGACCGCGCCCCGTCTTGGTTGTTACTTACATATTCATCTTCATAAACACCATAACCATCTGCTACATATAAAACATCATACGGAGATAAATCCTCCGGGAGCTCCTTCACTCGAAAGTCTGGTGGCTGATCTGTAGGTATAAAACCGACATAATCCTCTTCCTCCCGATAGGTTGTTCCATTTTCCTTTTTGAACTTTAGATTATTTAAGAGCCAAGTAATTCCCTGATGCTCCCGGTAGGATTGGTCTGGAACTGTTTTATCTACAATTAACACATCTAATTTCTTTTCAGGTTGTAAAAACCATAACCATAATGGTGATGAAAATACTAAAAGTAAAATCACAACACCGGATAAAATAAACGCACTCTTTTTAGTCATTAGAAACACCTTTTCGCACCATTTCTCCCCAGCCTTTTTTACCTAATACAATTTCAATCATGCCTTCTACCCTCCACAAAACGGTGAGTGGGCGATACCAAATTGTCTCAGTGAGAGAAACGAAAAATAACAAAGCAAAGTGGCGTACCTTTGGATACCTCTCCATACTCCACTCCTCTAAAAGTACTGCCGCCATGGAATAAATGGAACCATAAATTAACGACAGCAGGAAAAAGATAATCGCGTATTCTACATAAATACGCTCCAAAAAAATAGAAACTACTAACAAAATATAACCAGTAAATTCAACTAACGGACCTAGAAATTCAATAAAGAAAAAATAAGGCATTGCAAACAATCCAATAGAACCATACTTTGGATTGAACATGATGGTCTTATGTTTCCAAAGGCTATCAAATAACCCCCGATGCCACCGCTTACGCTGACGGCGTAAAAACTTTATCGACTCAGGGGCCTCTGTCCAGCACACCGGATCGGGAACATAGATAATTTTCTTTTTCGCTTTTCGATCCTTTATCAGACGATGTAGCCGAACAATTAACTCCATATCCTCGCCAACTGTATGTGCATAGCCACCAGCATCAATTACCCATTTTTTCGAAAACACACCAAAAGCTCCAGAAACAATGAGTAATGAATTATTTCGACTAAGCCCAATCCGACCTGTTAAAAATGCCCGTAGGTACTCAATGACTTGCATGATAACAAGTGGCTTTCGAGAAATACCTACATCTGTAAGTTCACCATTATTAATCGTACAACCATTGGCAATTCGAACACTTCCGCCTGACGCAATCACCTCATCATTGGATTCAATGATTGGCTTTAGCACTTTTAAAAATGCATTTCGTTCAATAATCGAATCTCCGTCCAATGAGCAAAAGTAAGGATACTTTGAAACATTAATCCCTGCATTTAAGGCATCCGCTTTACCGCCATTTTCCTTATCAATCACGATTAAATTCGGGTAAATGGTTGACTGATAAACTGCCTTGATTGGTTTTGTATCCAGCTGTTTCCGAACAACCCGCTTACGTTCTACCAACTCAAATTTCGTAATAAGCTTTTCAAGTGTATCGTCTTTTGAACCATCATTGATAATGATAATTTCATATTCAGGATACTCAATGCTGATTAATGACCGAATACTCCCCATGATTCCAACCGATTCATTATAGGCAGGTACCAGGATTGAAACCGGCTTGGTATATTCAGACTTCAGCAATTCTTCGTATGGCTCGTAATCATCAAGTTGATAGCTTTTTCTAATCTGAAACAGGGAAAGAAGCAGCATGCCACCATATACAACGATTATCATGATCATATAGATTAAAATAAACCAGCTGCCTGCTGTTAATAAAAAAGACCAATTAATATGAATATGCACCCCGCTCCTTTTCTAGCCACTCAATCGCCATATCCTTTGCAAAAATATCTGTCGATTCATCAACAACGCTTTCTAACACTTCTTCCCCATCTTTAAATCTCAAAATGGCCTTGGCCGCTTCTGCTCTTACCACATATTCTTGATCTGAAAGTAGGTCGACGAGTTGTTCCTTATACATATCAAGACGTTGAACTCCAGTCACCTTTGCAGCCATCATCCGAATTGGCCAGATTTCCGAGTCAAAAAACTCCCCAAGCACCTCGGCATCAATTGGTATTCCTGAGTTTGCGTATGCTTTTAATGCTCGTACCCGTAATTCCGTATCCTGGCTAATCACAAGCTTCTGTAAGAGTGAATGATAGGCAGTTAACTGCTTTTCTCCAATCGCGTCCACCAGCATATATTGCAATCTTTTTGGAACATTACTAAAGCCTTCGACTAGCTCATCCACCTTCTCATCATCCAAGTGTAAAAGGATTGTTAACAATGAAAAGTCAGAGATATCGGTGCCAACTTCCTCTAAATAGTCAATAATCATAGGTTCATTGAATTGCGCAAACAGCTTCAGAATTTGAGCCTTTTCTCCGCTTGTTACACGTTTTTTCTGATAAAGTTCATGCAAGACTGGAGTTAGATGATTCATTTGAAAATCCTCAATTGAATAGAGGGCATTCATTCTAAGACTCCAACGCCTTTGTTTCAGCTGTCTTTGCACAAATGTAGTTAAGTATTCTTTTGTAAAGGTGTGAATACGTTCCTTTACTTCAACACCATCCAACACGTTTGTATATTCATTTAACAGCTCAAAAAGCGCTTTTATTTTTTCATCGGTGAGGTCTGTTTCAATCGAAGCTTTATCACCTGTCTGTAAATATTGGAATACCGCTAACCGGTTCTCTTCCTTTAAGTCCTCAATTCGTGCTCTCATCTTATTATTTTGAACTTTATTAACCATCAAGTATAAAAAAAGACTCATCAAGATAAACATCAATAATAAGAGCAATATAAAAAGTGCAGCTAAACTTGTTTCAACCATTTTATTTCACCCTTTTTATAAGGTGCCCAAGTCGCGACTCCAGTTCTAAAAGCTTGAAAGGTTTTGTGATATAGTCGTCCGCACCAAGCTGGATGGCACGTGAGATATCCTGTTCACTTTTACGAGAAGTTAACATGATAATCTTGTACCTCTCCTGATCATTGAGAGCACGAAGTTTTTGAAGAACCTCGATACCATCCATCCGGGGCATCATGCCATCTAAAATGATTAAATATGGTTCATCATTTTCCTTATGCCACTCAGATTCAAGAAATTCCATCCCATCCTTGAAGGATTTAATATTCACCGAAAAGCCCTCGGTTATTTTACTTTTACTAATTAAATCAGTAAGCATCGTTCTTATTATTGGATCATCATCAACAATGCCAACATGAATTCGTTTTTTATGAAGTTTGATAGTCTCAGATGGGACAATCTTGATAACGCCTCTCCCTTCACGCTTGGCTTCATAAAGGGTACTAAATAATACTCGAACATTCTTTGTGAGGTCCAGCTGACTTGCTTGTATTTCATGTACAGCAGCTGAAAATGTGCAATAAAATGGATTGGACTCGCTACCGTAAAATGGCTTTTTTGAAAAATCCTTTAAAATTCGCTCTATGGAGTTTTTCGTTTCTTCCACATTGTTATCAGGTAAAAACAGTAGAAATTCATCACCACTATATCGAATAATAACGTCATGATGAAACAAGCGATTACGCAAGATTTCAGCAAACGTTTTTAGTACCTGATCACCAACTGTAAACCCGTGAGAATCATTAATTTTTTTCAGATTATCCAGTGCTACTAACACAATGCCGCATGTCTCATTTTTTCTTCTTAAATTATGGACCACACGATCAAACATCTTTTGTAAATAGTTCCTGTTAAACACCCTTGTTAATTCATCAATAATTACTACTTCTTGTATAGTTTGTTTTCGCTCAATCTGTCGGTGTACGCGGACGATAAACTCCTCATGCTCAAACGGAATGGTAATAAAATCATCCACACCCAGCTGATAACTCTTTATTCTAAGACTGGGTGAAGAACCCTCGCTTATCATAATTGTCGGCACAAAACGATGCTTAACCATATCCTTTAGCCGTTCTAACACATCAAGGCCACTCTTATCTTGTATCCCATAATTAATAATTACACAATCCGGATTCAAATCGTAGAAAGACGAAATTGCTTTATCCGGGTCAGCCACGGCCAACACACCCCATCCTTGCTGCTCAAGCATCTCTTTTGCATACATAATGAAGTCAGCATTATCATCAATTAATAAGATAATCGAGCGTGGGGAATGCTCTTGCTCGGCAGCACCTGTTTTCACCTGATTGTTACTGAACCTACTAGAAGGAATTATACTCCGTTCCCTTGTACCCGAATATTCTTCATAATACAAAAGCGAGATAAGCGGAAGGAAAAACCTCTGCAACTTTTCTTGATTCCATTCTCTGTCGTCTTCCTCACGTAACTCATCTAATAAAGACTGCGCCATCTCACCCATTCGAAACAATTCTATCGTCTTTGAGGTGCCCGCAATCGAATGAAGAAAACGGTAAACATCTTTATGTTGAACACTTTCATTATGATTCAACCATGACTCGAGCTGTCTTCTAACATTCCTGACAAACGTTTGCTGATATTTACTCATATCTCTCTCCTAGATCGGTGTTGGGACATAGGGACAGCACTTTTGCCCCAATGAAGGTAAACTCTTCATATTATCCCTCATCCTACCTGAAACATTCGACAGATTCTAGAATGGAGATTTACCAATTACACAATTGTACCAACACTTACAAATTACGACATAATTTCGCCTAAATCATACCATAATGAAAATGATTTTCATACAGTAAATTCGGGACTTTTTTACTAATACCATCGATTAAAAAGGGAGGCATGTGGGCTTTAGCTGTACCTTAGGAAATAACGCGCAATACTTTAGCTATCCTTACCTTGAATAAACACTTTGTAACGTACAAAAAAGCCAGGGAAACCAACTGGTCCCTGGCTTTATTTACTCATACTACGCTTTACGTCTTACCCTTTGTCCAACTACCAACGCTCCACCAATCATTACTAGTAGAAAACCTACTGTTAACCAATTATATTGACGAGTGGCTGTTTTCGGCAGCTCAGATCCTGATGATGGTTTATCTTCCTTAAAAACATTCGGGCTAAAGACTGCAAAAGTACTAAAATGGTTTGTGGTTGCATGAATATAACCATCCTTGTGCACACCGCCTACTAACTCCCATTGTTGCTTAGATTCGTTCAGGTAATAGACTTTGTCGTTCTTATCACTAGTCGGGAAAGCAAGTTCAACAGCTTTCTCAAAATGACTTATTACTTTACTACCTTGTTTAATTGTAAAATCATAAATGGTACTCTTCGCTAAATCTGATGAAGGCAGCTTTTTTGTAACTCTTTCTAAAATGAATAGCACATCATCCTGACCAGTAAAGTTACGAGCAGGAATATCTAGTTGGACATCCTTCTTCACAATCTTGATTTTTGCATTTCTACTTCGTAGTATTTCCATTTGAGAAGCAGTAAATCTTACAAATTGTGCTGAGTCTAGTTCTTTCGTCAACTCGACAACCAGAGTTCCATTTTCATCCACTAACTCAACATCGTGATCTGCTACTGTTACTGTCCCACCGTTGTACACTGGAACCGCTGGAACTGTAGCTTTCAAGCGTGTGACTGTTAGCGTATATTTAGTCACTTGGCCATTTTGAGCAGTAACTTCAATTTCGACGGTATTTTTGCCAATATCTAACGAAATAGCTTCGCTTTCTTGTCCACTCACTATTTCTTTCCCATTAATCTTGATTGTTGCATATGGGCTTTGTGATGTTGGTGTAAATACAATCGCATCTGTGCGCTCTCTGACTACTACTGAATATTCAGTAATACCCGGTGCAAATAGCGGATACATTATTCCATCATTACTTGTTAAATCCTGTAGGGTAGCATCACTTGAAAGAACCTGTATAGTAACTGCTACTGGAGCAGAGTGCACTCCATCATTAATAGTAACAGTTAGTCTATGCTCAGCCTTTTCTTCTGCATCTAACAAGGAAGCATCCAGTACTGTAATTTCTCCTGTAGCTTCATTAATGGTGAAAGTCCCATCCTCATTGCCAGCAGAGATTTCAAAGGTTACCGAATCACCATCTGCATCTTCCACTCCAACGATACCAACCAAACTACTATTTTCCGCCTGTTCATCAACGGTAAACATAACATCCTCTGAAGTAGGCGCATTGTCATTTACATTTGACAATTCGATGTGAACTACTGCAGGTGCAGTATGAATTCCATCGCTAACCTCAACAGTCAATGTAAAGCTTGGTGTTACTTCATAATCAAGCTTTGTTTCGTCTAATACAGTTATTTTTCCTGTTTGAGAGTCAATTGCAAAAGCATTGCCCTCATTGCCAGATACAATGGTATAGATTAAAGAATCTCCATCCATATCAACTGTAGAAACGTTTGCAACCTCTGTTCCATTACCAGTATTTTCAGGGACTGTGACGTCTACATCCTCTGCAACTGGCACATTGTCATTCAGGTTATTAATCTGAATGATAACAATAGCTGTAGTCTTATGAACTCCATCATATACTTCCACTGTTAGGTTGAACGTTTGTTGTCCTTCATAGTCTAATAGATTTGTATCAGTAACAGTGATTGTTCCTGTTACATCACTAATACCAAATGCTCCAGACTCATTTCCTGAAATGATACGATACGTTAGAGTGTCTCCATCTGCATCGTTAGCAACTATTTGACCAACTTCTGTTCCATTTTCTTCATTTTCATCAACTGAAAATACTGTGCTATCTATAATTGGAACATTATCATTTACATTGGTTAACGTTATAGTAACGATCGTTTCTGCTACATTGGTACCATCACTAACTTGAATGGTTAATGAGAACTCGTTACTCTTTTCAAAATCAAGCTTACTTTCATCTGCTACTGACACTTCTCCACTAACAGGATTTATTACAAACGCTCCATCTTCGTTACCAGCTACAATACTATAGACAAAACTACTGCCAGCATCTGCATCCGTGGCAGTAACAGTTCCAACACTTGTACCTGTAGACGTATTCTCTTCAATTATCATTTCAAATCCCTGTGGTACAGGAGTATTATCATTAAGATCGTTTACATTGATGATAATAGTTGCAACATTTGTCTGTAACTGATATAGCTTATCGAAAAGTGAATTTGGTGTTACTAATAGATTTGTAATTACAGAGTCACTAGCTTGGACCTTCAACTCAAAGCTTGTGGTCTGTTCGTAGTCCAGTAGGCTCGAATTTGCTACTTTAACTTCACCTGTAACAGCGTCAATGCTGAATGCTCCCGCTTCATTTCCTGAAAGTATTTCATATCGTAAAACATCACCATCAGCATCACTTCCACGAACAGTTCCTACCAGGCTTCCGTTCGCTGCATTTTCATCTACTGAAAATACATCATCAATCACTATAGGCAGATTATCATTTACATTATTCAGATGAATCGTTACGATGGTTTCTGTTTCATTTATGCCGTCACTTACTTTTACAGTAAGGGTAAAGCTTTTCACTACTTCATAATCTAGTTTTGTAGAGTCTGCAACCGTGATTTCACCACTAGTGGAGTCAATAGCAAACGCTCCAGACTCATTTCCGCCAACAATGCTAAAGGTAAAGGTACTTTCAGTATCAGCATCTGTTGCAGTAACAGTTCCTATAGATGTACTGTTTGCCGCATTTTCATTGATGCTCTTTTCGAACCCATTTAGGTCAGGTGCGTTATCATTCAAATCATTAACATGGATTGTAATGACACCTACATTTGAACCTGGACCGTCTACTTGAGGCACCAATGTATCAAGGGCTCGTACACTCAACTCGTAAGTTGTTGTAGTCTCATAGTCTAGTAAGCTTCCATCTTTTATAACAATTTCTCCTGTTGAAGAATTGATAGAGAATACTCCATCTTCATTCCCAGAGATAATTTCATAAAATAAGCTATCTCCATCTGCATCACTTGCAGTTACTACACCTACAAGCGTACCCGTGTCTTCATTTTCATTTATAGAAAAAGTTGCATCTTCAACTACTGGTAGATTGTCGTTTAGATTAAAGAGTGCAATCTGAACGGTAGTTGTTGCTGTATTTGTTCCATCACTCACCTGAACAGTTAGGGTAAAACTTTTTACTTTTTCAAAATCAAGCTTAGTTGCATCTAAAACACTAATCTCTCCACTTATCGCGTTAATACTGAATGCACCTGATTCATTTCCCGCAATAATACTATAGGAAAAAGTTGTTCCAGCATCATTATCTGTAGCTGTAACTGAGCCAACAGAAGTACCCGATGCTAAATTTTCATCAATGACAGTAGAAAAGCCCTGTGGAATCGGGAGGTTATCATTTACGTCATTTATCAAAATTGTACTATTCACAGTTACGCGGTCTACCCCATCACTAACCTCTATCACCAAATTGTATGAATCAATAGATTCATAATCTAAAAGACCAGAGGTTTTCAATACACCCGTTTCTGAGTCTAAATCAAATACACCGGTTTCATTACCAGACACAATTCTGTAAGTAAGTGCATCACCATCCAGGTCACTTCCTTGGATACTTCCAAGTACCGTACCAGATGAAGCATTTTCATTCACAGTAAAACTAGTGTCTGTTGATTGAGGCAGTTGATTGCGTTTTACAGTAACTGTATACATAGATGTTGATCCATCTTGTGCAGTTACCACTACTGGAATGAAGTTCATACCAGCGCTTAAAGAAATTGGAGTTGTTGGAACCCCACTGGTAGTTGCAATTCCATTAACCGTTACTGTTGCATATGAATCCGCAACCGTTGGTGTCAACGTAATAGAAGCTGTGTTATTTGGTACAGACACACGATAGTCCTTCGTCATTGATCCGAACGCAGGAGTTAGCGTACCTTCGCTAATTACCAGATTGCTCAGACTTGAATTATTAGACACCATCCTACGTACTTTCACGGTGTACGTTTTGACAGTTCCATCCTCTGCTGTAACCACAACTGATATGTCATTGTTCCCAAATGAAAGGGCAATTGGCTGACTAACAGCTCCACTCACAACAACTTGGCCATTAACAGTAACAGTTGCCTTTGAATCTGCAACAATTGGCGTAACCTGGATGCTACCTACATTGCTTGCAACTGAAGAATTATATTCGGTAGTTCCCGAAGAAAATATAGGTGCCAAATCTCCATTACTTAGAGTTAAGTTAGAAAGATTTGCATTAGAAGAAATACTTACTAGCCCAAAGTCGTCACTCGTACCATGTAAATATGATACATTCCGTAATCCGTCATCTAACGTGACAATCGTAAAGTTCTCTTCTGAATCGACAGAAAAGGCTAATTCCCTTGGAGTCAAAGTAACTAAGCTTGACGAAACAGTCTTTGTTCCAGTTACCCAGGTTCCCCCATCCCTTACCATTACAAAATAGCCCAACTCTGAAGGTGGCCAGTCCTTTGATTCTTTGTACATCATTACATATGCTTTCGAATCCTGTATCTCGACCGATATCGGATAGCTTATATATTGCGTACCAGAATAAAGAACCTCTCTTTGCCATGAACCCGACTGATTTGTTTGAAAATGTGTTGTAAATACTTCATTATCCAAATCACTTGCCCATGTACTACCTTCTGAGAATGTAACGTAAAGCTTTCCTGAAGCATCCACGGCAAATGGTGAATAGAAATAATCCTTCTGTTCAGCAACTGCATCGATAATTTTTTTTGCAGCTGGGAAAGCAGGAGCATTTGCATCCTTGTAGGTATAATAGTAGTTGCCATAATAGTCATTTTGGTTATCCTCTTTAACATACGTAACATGTACAGTATTGTTCTTATCCACTTCTACCTGAGGCGCATGTACTTCATCAATAGCACTTGTCCCAAGCGCTAACGTCTGAATAGCCCAAGATCCAGAGGCATTTGTTGCATAATGAACCTCATACTTTCGCGGATCATTAGAATCATTAAAGACATACACGATATGCGCCTTTCCATTTGCATCCACCGCAATACTCGGATCATACATGTTCTTCCAACCATACGAATCCGAATACTCCTCAATCGTCTGGAAAGTCCAACTACCATTTTTATATACCCCATATTTAACACCACGAGTACTTGTTACTCCAGAACCCTTATAGTGCAAATACGCCATATGGACACTCTCTGTAGCATCAATCGCAATATCTGATGGTCCATTAAACCCTGTATCACCAGACGCAGATGTTTTTAAGGACGTGACTTCATTCCATGAAGATCCACTCCACTTTTTCAATGCGATTTCTGTAGCATTCCTTACATGTGATAGATATTGAGTACCATTGGGACTTTTCGCCAATCTACTATAAGCCCAGGTGTTTTGGGAAAACTGATGAATCATCCCCTCTGTAACAGAACTACTTTCAGCCCTTACCTGTTTTTGTGTACTTGCCGGCCCAATTAACACTACCTGCAAAACTAGTAAAAATGCTAATACAATTCGTAACTGTTTCATAAACACTCCTCCTTTTGATTCATTTTCATTTCATATTTATACCAAATTCCGCCATAAACACAGGACAAATTCCCCGATTTTTCTTCCTTATTATTCACTATAGGTGTAGATTTGACAATATTTTTTCAGAATAGTTTAACTATAAATTTACATTTATTTGCAAAATTATTATCCTACTATTATTCAGTTATACAAAAAGAGAATCTATTTTTTGTTCAATAGATTCTCTTTCATTTATTCTACTTTCATTCTTTTTTCCAAAAGACTCGTCAAGGTTTTCTCAGCTTGAAAAAAACCATACATACCTTCGCTTTCGGAGATCATCTTCTTGACCTTATCTATGTATTCATTAGCTTTTGGTTCATCATTTTCTAAGAAAGCAATCATTGCTTTGCCCCTGGTAAAAGAAAATGGCTCTATATTGGAAAGCTGATTTTGTAATACTACGATTTCTTTTAGTGAAGGATTTTCCTGTAAAAATAGTGAGAGCTGCTGCATATGGATCAGGAACCCTAATTGAAATTGGTTTTTCTTAGTAATTGGAATCTCCCTATACTCCTTCATCGTATCTACCGCAGCTTGAAAGCCATGCTTTTCGATTTCGTGATAATAGATCAACATTGCATACTGTAGATTCTCGAGGCTAGCTTCCTTTTGTTTTGCCGCCTTTATATATTCCTGATTCCAATCACTCGGCTTCTTTTTCCCTAGTAACTCTCTCATAATCAGTAACTCATCTATTACCTTATGTGCTTTATCTTTATTTAATAGAGAAAGCAATACATATCCGTCCGTCTTCATGCTTCCTTTTAGAGGAACAATTGTTGCGATAAAAATTCCTGCATTCATTATCGTAAAAAAAAGTAAAAATTCATAAGTAAATATTATATAGAACATAAAGCTTAGTAACGTAATAAGTATTGAGGTTAAAGGGCCTCCCGCTGCAAAGGTTGCCCACTTCTTTATGAGAATTTCCTTCTTAACTTCCGGTGGCAGCATTAACGCTACTCCACCAAAAAATGTCCAATTCTTATTCTCCGTTACTTTGATTCCGCTACTTGTTTTTTCCACTTGAATAGGGCCAACTGTAAAAAATCCAAATTTAAATCCAGCCCTTTTACCAAATACAACATGACCCATTTCATGCAAAGCAATCGCAAGCCAGGCTGCAAAAATAAGACTTACAGTCAACAGCGTTGTTTCTTGCGTTTTTTCAATCGCTACAAATAGAGTGGCAAGTAATATTCCAATTACCGAAACCCATTTAGGTGTAGTTAATGATCTCATTACTTTCTCCTCCTTCCTTTACATCTCAATCCAACTCCCAGCAGGTAAACTGTTACATTCTGCTCCCTTTCCAGACCCAAAACACTTTCAAACAAACGCTTGTTTAAAAAATCAATCGACTGCTGTACATGACCCACACAGCTAAACAAACATTTGTTTGAATTAATAGTTTATGATTAGTACAGATTATGTTGAAATGTAGTTTTAAGGTTATATAACCGAGTAGTTCATAGGTATTACTTTTCACAAAACCAAATGACAGTTTCATATAATTAGACTAAAATACATTTAATACCATTTTTGTTATAGAAATACATACATAAGGTAATAATAGATTCATAAAATCTATTAATTTACATATATCTAGTAAAGGGAACTTTTCACCCACGCAAATCGTCTTATTTATAAGGATGTAATAGCACCACCACTACATAAAAGGAGTGATAACCATGCAATTAGTACCTGCAAAGTTCCGTGAACCACTCTCAAATTTCAATCTAAGTTTCAATTTCTATGAAAAGGAAACTTTACGCACTTTTTTCGTGACCTTCCGACTCAAATGCTATTTTCTACTCTTACTTTCACCAATCGGATTAGGCGCATCCGCCTATATTGCGCACGAAGCATTTCAAGCCGCAGGGTTTGGAACTGCTGTTGGTCTATTATTTTTAAGTCTACTACTTCTATTACCTTGGACGCTAGTGCCCGTCTTATTTTTGTTCATTTCATTCCCTGAAAAAAAATGGCAGCGAATTTTATCTTGGGTGTATGTAGGAATACTTCTTATATCGTACATTTATTGGTTAACGATCTTTTAATACTTATTCAAAAAGCCATTAATTCAATTTAGTGGCTTTTCTTTTGAACCTGACCTATGTCTTGAATATAAATCAAGTAAGTAGCCTGTCACCCCCTTCTAAACCGCCACATATACTGAATACACTAATACAACAACCAAATTCATAAAGAATGGGGTGGGGTCATGTTTTCGCCTACAGAAATGCAGACGTTTGAGATGTTTTCACTTCCGCATATTGCTGTGTTTTTGTTTTTTGTTGGTGTTTCTATTTTGCTTATTTTCTCAAGGAGAGTGCTCAGGCAATATCAGTCAATCATCAAGTGGACACTATTCAGTATTTTGGTCTCAAGCGAAGTTTCACATCAAATTTGGTTAGTCGCTACAAACCAATGGGAAATTGGCGACCTTCCATTACACTTATGTTCAATTAGCACATTCATATGTATCTATTTGTTCCTAAAGCCTAGTAAAAAAGCCTTTTATCTAGTGTTCTTTACCGGGTTACTTCCTCCAATTCTTAGTATGGTTACTCCCGAACTGTTCCATCAATTTCCTCACTACCGCTTTCTAAAATACTTTCTTCATCATGCTGCAATCGCTTGGTCCGTCATTTATTTTGTTGTGTATGAGGGCTACCGTGTTCCGAAAAAGGCCGTTTGGACAGCATTCTTCCTGCTCAATTTGATCGCCGTTCCAATATTTTTCATCAATCTCCTTCTCAACACGAACTTCTTCTACTTAGCAAATCCAACCGAATCTAAAACAATTCTTTCCTTCTTTGGGTCAGGGTTTATGTATTATATTAATCTTGAAATTGCGGGGTTGATTGTGTTTTATCTTACCTATCTTCCGATGGGGAAGTTGGCGAAAAAAAATGAGACTTGACAGAGTTTCTTACATCTGACCTGTTAATAGTTGAGACAACCACTATATAACGACATTTTAAAGGGACATTTGCCTTGTCCCTTCATTTATTGTCGAAAAGTAAGAAAAGTAATACGTATAAATTAGTAGTAGAAAAATAATACTTGTAGTAGGTTGCTGTTACAATTCATAACTTGCAGTTACTTGTAGTATTTGATATAGTGGGAGGTAAGAGGTGATGGTAATGCCTATTACAGAAATAGAAAAAAGAGTATATGAGGAAAAAATTCAGCTTTTAAAAAAAATGGACCTAAAAGAATGGGCCTCCATTAGTTTTTCGGATAAGTTATTCCGCCTTATTTTTATTAAAGCAGTACATAATTTAGTCGAAGAAAGTGGTAATACAAAAAAGAAAGTCTGGAGCGAGTCTATACTTCTTGATGACAATAATGCGGCAAAAGGGGCATTGGAGGAAATTTTACTTGAAATGGTTTCTGTTGCGAGTGTTCCCAAAAAAGGAAGAACACTCAAGGTTAAATTCAAGGAACCCCATGATTTTAAAGGGTACAGTACTGGTCAACTAGCAGCTTTTTTCAGTGTAAGTACTACTACCATTAATAACTGGATAAATGAAGGTCGATTTTTACGTGAATTAGATGATGGAAGTATGATTAAGGTAGAACGTAAGGCCCTTAACGAAAAAATAAAAGTCCATCCTGAGTTTTGGTTCGATGCCCCTTCGGGAGTACGTTACCAAGTGAAAGAGGCAGTTGCAGCATATGAAGAGGATTTAGAGGAATGGGAAAAGTCAAAACAGGAAAATACGGTAAATGAACAAAAACAAATTTCAGCTTATATTGAGCATTTTAAGAATAAGTACGACGGGAAAGATTTCAATACTGTTTTTGGGGATAGAGATTGGGACAACTTAACAGCAGAAGAGGAAACAGACGCTGCAATGTGGTCTTTCTTTATCCAGAGGTTAACAAATGGCGAAGACACTGGGAATTAAAAGAACAAACTTCAAACAGTTCGAAAGTTTAGATTTTCGAGATATTATTGAAGAAGTTAATAATATTTTTGGTGTAGAGGTGCCAGGACATCATGGTCCAAATGTTTCTGTTCAAGCCAAACGTATTCGTTTTAAACTTTTCCTAACTATCCCTTCCTTAAAATGCGTAGAATATATCGACAACCAAACAAATGAGATTATTGAATATTTTTATGACTGGGATGACAGCTCTGGAACTTTAATGAAATTCCACGCCCATTATCATCCAGATGAGGCACCTGAAAAAGTAAAAGAGTTTGATCCATTTCATTTACATCTTAAGGTAAATGAATTTGATACAGAAGCCAAAAGACGAGAACGTGATAATGAGTATAAGTGTTTATACAATGTACTTTTATTCATTAAGAGGCATGCCTACGTATCCAAGCATCTCCAAAAAAAGATATAAATTAAGATTAAATTGGATGTTACATATCGACCTAAATATCAATGGATAAAGCCATTAAGCGTATAACTTAATGGCTTTTATGTTTAATACTATTTATATTTCCTCAATTGAACCTAGGTGTAACAATGATATGCCCCCCATGCCTCACCTACGATACTTTTTTCACTGAATCAGCATTAGGCTGACCTTTGAACTTCGGAAACCCTATTAAAATTGCAATAACTCCACAAACACCAACTAAGATCGGATAAAAAGAGTATGGTACAAGGCTGGCTGGAGAGATGGCAGCTAAACCTGCAGCTGCTAATATTTGCCCACCGTAAGGGATAATCCCCTGGAATGCACATGAGAATAAATCAAGTAAGCTTGCTGACTTACGTGGTTCGATATCGTACTGGTCCGCGATATTTTTAGCAAGAGGACCTGTAATCATAATTGAAATGGTGTTATTGGTTGTTGCCACATCGGTGATACTTACTAAGCTTGCGATTCCGAACTCTGCACCTTTTTTCGATTTAATTCTACTAGTTACAAAGTGTAAGAGATAATCAATTCCACCATTATGCTTAATAAGTCCTACTACACCGCCTATTAAAAGTGCAACAATCGCTAGGTCCTCCATGCTGATGAGGCCATTCCCGATTGATTGTAGGTATCCTGTGAACGTAAAGCCACCTGTTGAAAGCCCGACTATTCCCGCAAACACGATACCGCCAAGTAATACTAAAATAACGTTTAACCCTGCAATTGCTGCTGCGAGAACTGCTAGATATGGTAGTACCTTTACGATTTCAAATGAATGGTCTCCACTAATGCTTGCACTGTTACCTGAAGTAAGTATAAATAGGATAATTGCTGTAATAATTGCCCCAGGTAGCACAATTAAAAAGTTAACCTTGAACTTATCACTCATTTTCGTTTTTTGAGTTCGAACAGCAGCGATTGTTGTATCCGAAATCATTGATAGATTGTCACCAAACATTGCTCCACCAACTACCGTTGCCATTGTAAGAGCCATTGAGATATCAGTTTGTTCAGCAATTCCGATTCCGATTGGTGCTAACGCAACAACAGTCCCCATCGAGGTACCCATTGAAATCGAGATGAAGCATCCAATAACAAACAAACCAACTAGTAAAAGATTTTCTGGTAAAAATGAAAGACCAAGGTTAACAGTTGATTCAACTGCACCCATTTCACGTGCTACACCTGCAAATGCACCTGCCAACACAAAGATAATACACATTAAAATAATATTCGAGTCTCCTGCACTTTTACAAAAAATCTCTATTTTATTAGAAAAGCTTTCTTTACGATTCATAACTAACGCGATAACTGCCGCAACAAGAATTGCAACGTTTAAAGGCAATATCGAAAAGTCCTTTGCAATTACACCTACACCGATAAAAAGCAATACAAAAACAAATAGTGGTAAAAGGGCTAGTAAACTACCCTTATTTACGTTCTGCTCTGACATTCTACGCTCATCTCCTCTTTTACTGTTTACTTTTATACTTTCTTTTATCTAAAGAGCCACCTAGGACATTGTCATGCCGCCGGTTACATTTATTCCTTGCCCCGTCATATAATCGGAAAACCTTGAAGCCAAGAAAATCACCACATTTGCCACATCTTCAGGTTTTGCTGTTCGGCCAAGTGGTACTTGTGATATATCCTCCATTTCAATTGCATGGGCGTCTAAACCTCTTAACTCCCCGCCAATTACACGCTCTCTTCGCTTCATATCTGTTTCAACTATTCCAGGGCAAACCGCATTTACATTGATTTGGTGTTTTGCTAATTCAATTCCCATTACCTTTGTAAAACCTAAAACGGCATGCTTAGACGCAACATAGCTTCCCATTAATCGATAGCCATTCTTACCTGCTTGTGAAGCGATGTTGATAATTTTTCCGCCTTGACCCTGTTCGATAAGATAGTGAGCGACGGCTTGGCTCCAGAGATACACGCTTTTTGCATTCACATCCATAACCCGCTCCCAGTCCGCTTCTTTTATGTCTACAACATAATCCATTGAGGATACTCCTGCGTTGTTGACCAGAATGTCTAATCGTCCAAAGTGTTTTATCGTTTTATCTACAAATTCCTGGACGAGATCACTCTGGGTGATGTCACCTTGTAAATATAGTAGATTTTTAGATTGTGATTCAGGCGGTGAGGCAAGATCGATGACAGCCACTTGTGCACCACATTCAAGCAAGGCATCAACGATCGCTTTACCAATCCCCTTGGCACCACCAGTGACAATTGCCACTTTTCCTGTCAAATCCATAACATACATATCACTACCTCCTTTCTCTTCACCAACTATTTCAATCGTTTTAATCAGAATTGAACGTGAGAAGTTTTCAAAATCTACGTTCCATGAACATAAAAATGCCTCTCTAGATAGAGAGGCATTAATCAACTATAGAAGCTGCGCCTCTCTTATCTTTCAAAACAAACGTTTTGCAGGATTTAGCACCTTTTCATGTGTCAACATGAACGGTTGCCGGGTTTCGTCGGGCCAGTCCCTCCACCACTCTTGATAAGAGAATATACAAAAATATTAAACTAATTTTATTGTTTTTAAGTTTAAATGATACTACCTAAAAATGTCAATGAAAATAATTCGCGTTAATAAGACAAGTACCTGTCGTCCCATCACAAAATTACAGTCTCTCGTCAAACCACCCAATCAAATGATTCAAACGCTCTTGACGGTGTTTCGGCTTACCTGAACGAGATAGGTCATGGTTTTCGTCAGGGAAGCGGACGAATTTAGTATCTACACCTAATCGCTTAAGCGCAATATACCACTGCTCAGCTTGCTCCATTGGACAACGTAGATCCTGTTCACTGTGCAGAATAAGTGTTGGCGTTTTAACATTGCGTGCATATGTTAACGGCGAAACCTTCAATAACTTCTCCACATCATCCCATAAATCCGCATGTCCATGCTGCCACTCTGTGAAAAAGAACCCAATGTCACTTGTTCCATAGAAGCTGTGCCAGTTACAAATACTACGTTGTGTAACAGCTGCTTTGAAACGGTCTGTACGAGTTACGATCACGTTCGTCATATATCCACCATAGCTTCCGCCAGTAACAAAAAGGTTATCTTGGTCAATGAAGCTATATCTAGTTAACGCATAGTCAACTCCAGCCATGATATCTTCGTAATCCATGCCGCCGTAATCACCGATCACCGCATTTACAAAATCATGACCATAGCCATGGCTTCCTCTTGGATTTGTGTAAAGCACTACATACCCCTTTGATGCCATTAATTGCATTTCATGGTGTAACCCATTTCCATATGCAGTTGCTGGACCACCGTGAATTTCAAGGATCATCGGATATGTTTTTCCGTCTTCAAAACCATATGGCTTTAGTATCCAACCCTCGATATCCTTGCCATCTGTGCTCTTGTAAAAGAAGTTTTCAGGCGTGCTTAAATGCACCTCACTATATAACTCTTTGTTCCAATCAGTTAGCTTCGTTACATTTTTCACATTGTTCAGGTCTTGCGTTACAACATCTCCAGTTGAGTGTGGATTTCCTAGAACAAGAACAGCTAGGTCTTCACTTACAATGTCGTAAGAAGTAACGTTCGCTACTGATGGAGAAAGTGCAGCTGATACTTCGCCTTCAAGATTCACCTTAAACAACTGGCAGTCCCCGCCAACTGTTGCCGAGAAGTAAATGCCAGTGCTCGTAGAATCCCAGATTAAACGTGACTCTGCAGTATCATACTTCGCATCAACACCTACTAGATTCCCAACTGTATAATCAAACTGCTCTGTTAGGTTCTTCAACTCACCTGTTTCAACTGAGAATAGAAGCACATTTGTATTCCCTTGGCTTCTTTCCCCACGTGTATGCCCCGCTACTGCAAGCCACTTTCCATCCGGTGATACAGAAGGTGCCATTAAGTAACCATTTCCTTGATAAAATAACGTCTCTACCTTTGAAGCAATATCGTATTTCCAGATTGCTGGCAGATAGCCCCATTCTTTATCTTCAGCCTTTGTTGCAATATAGAATAAGCTTTTTCCATCAGGAGTAAAACGCACCTGACCGAAATCATATTCTCCGTCAGTTACCTTTGTATATGACTTTGTTTCAACATCAAATAAATAAACATGCTTGCGATCCTCACCGTAAATACCAACTCCATCACCTTTGTAACGAAGTCTAGTAATTACTTTTACATCGCTTTTTTCTTCCTTTTTCTCTTCATCTTTATCAGTGGAAAGCTTTAATTCTCCGCTCACTGTAACAGCTAACTGCTTTCCGTCCGGAGACCAAACGAATTCGCCAACACCCTGTTTCACATCTGTCAGCTGAACCGCTTCCCCACCATCAGTATGTAATAGCCAAACCTGATTTTTACCAGTACGGTTTGAACGGAATGCAAGCGCGCTACCATCCGGAGACCACTTTGGAGCAGCATCCTTCACTAAACTATCCTTTGAAAAATGGTACGTAAACTGTCTACCTTCACCGTTTAAGTCTGTTACATAAATATGAGAATAATAGCCATCCTTCTCTGTATCCACCTGCGTTAACACATACGCAACTCTGTCCTTACTCGGAGAAACCTGAGGATCTCCCACATATTTGAACTTATTCAAGTCTTCTGCAGTAATCGGTCGTTTTGTCATGTTCCATACCTCCATATGTAAAAAATCTATGAATCTATCATAACATTTCGAGTAACGAAATAAAACGAATTTTTTCAATAATTCTGTCAGTGGAGTTTCCACACAGATAATTTCTGCTATTACTCAATTAACGTTCCGCTTTTTTCCAAACCCCACTTCTTCATTAAGTGATTTACCTAATGAAAAAGGAACACAAACAAACCTATTTGCAATAATCAAATAGGTTTGTTTATGTTTATTTCTACTCAACTGATCTCCATCTCATAATAAGGCTCTTCCTGATTTGTATCTTCAAACCACTTCATTCCCTTATAGGTAAAACCAATCTTTTCTAAAATCTTTAAAGACCCTGCATTCTTCAAATCAGCAGAGGCATATATCTTCCCTACATTTGGCACCTTTTTAGCATAATCAATGCAGGCTGCAGCAGCTTCTGATGCGTAGCCCTTACCCCAACTAGCTTTTGCAAAATGGTATAGTAACTCAACCGTTTCAAGAGAAGTTCGCACATTAAAGCCTGCTGCTCCAATGACTCTACCGGACTCTTTTTCTACAACCCCATATACCGAAAGGCCTTTTGCAGCATGGCAATCCCCATATGATTTCAGTACTTTTGGTAAGATCTCGTGTGGAGTGGCACCATTACAATGCTCCATTACTTCCTCATCTCCCCAAAAAGCTTGGGCATCTTGGGCATCTGTTTCTTCAAAAACCTTTAGCAACAATCGATCGGTTTCCGCAATTATCTCCATATCTATTCCTACTTTCTATTTATTTATCTTTAAAATTCGCTATAAAAATGGAAGATTCCTTCTATCCTAGTAGTCTTCTATGACTAATTTATTCTATTTCTGTATGGTAAAATACAAAGTTATTGTATACTCGATAGAAAGTGTGTATTGATCGGAGGTATTAAAAATGGAACGAAAATGGAGTATTCGCCTAATTCGATTCGCAGCAATTTTTGGCGTAATTGGTACGTTTTTAGGCTCGCATATGTCTGGAAATATGGATTATGCGTTACGACCGATTCACGCTCATATTTTACTAGTAGGGTGGTTGTCTGTATTTGCCTGGGGTATATTTTATCGAGTCTACACAATTAAACTCAAAAAACTTGTGGCCATCCACAGCATTACTGGAATGGTTGGAGCCTTTGGATTAACGGTAGGCATGTAGATGTACAACCTGAACCCTTTTGGTTTACATGAAACCTTTGTTTTAGTATTTTTCATCTTGGGTGGAAGCTTATTGCTGCTCGCTTTTTTCTTATTCGTACCGATTACTTTTTTAATTGAAAAAGAATAGTAGTTTAAAAACGTAGCAGAGATGATTCTACTACGTTTTTTCGAGCTCCCATGGTTTGTTACTTATCCGATATTTTTTCTATAGCAGATTTAATCTTCCCGGCAGTTTGATCCGAACCTTCCGTGTAAAAAAGCAAAACGTTAGAACTCACATATTCTTCATAAGGCTCGAGACTAGCAGCAGCCGTTGCTTGTTCAAACTCTTCTTTACCTTGTTCACGTTCCTTTGAAGAAGGGAAAACATAGATGGATAATGTGCCCTTATCTAATGTGAAAACTTGTGGTTTCACCGCAACTAAACCCAGTTGAAACACATTATTCTCGTTTATTGTTGTTTCTTCTAAGGCGATTCCCTCGCCATCAAAAGACGCAAGAACCTTATCTATTGTTAAACATTTTCTACATGGCTAGACTCTTCTAGTAATATTTCTTTTTTAGTATCACTCATGCAACCACCTAAAAGTAAAACTATTACCAAACTAAGTAACCATCTCATAAATCTCCTCCTAATCGGACACAGGTTATTTTCTACCGTACTTCTTTATACATTTGACGCTTTTAGTTATAAAAAGTTCCATTTCAAGCTATATTTTATCTATTATCTATAAAATATTAGCCATCAAATATGAATACCTATCTTTAATGCTGACTAATCCTGCATAATTGCTTATTAATTTTTATAATTGCATACTAACCCTGAATAATTGCTTATTAATTTCTATAATTGCATACTAAATGAATTAATTGCTGATTCACTTAATTTTCTAATTCTATACGTGCTGTTCTACCCTACCAAAAAATAAGACCTCAACACGAAAAAAGCTGCCCCCAAGATCATAATTGAACCTATAGCTATAATAATTACCCCACCCTTAGCATTCTTAAGTTCAAATTGTTCTGCACCATCAATAACGTACCCTAGACCCATTAAGAAAAATGCTATATATCGCAATATAGGAATGTCATAAAATACAATCGATATGAATAGGAAAAAGTAGCCGATATAGGATAGCATATGTAGAAACAGGTAAAATGGGTTTACCCTTAGTTCCTTTTTGAATTCTTCTTTTTGTTCATTTGTAAAATTCTTATATTCTTTTCTAGCTAAAAAGATTACATACACGAGTATTAAGAAAACTGCAGATATTTTAAACCAGAGCATCTTTTTCCCTCACCCTACTAAAAATGTAATATTTTTCTAATAGTAATGATTCGACAGGAAAAGAATTTGTTCCTTTTTTGTAAAAAGATTTTAAGGATACTCTTACTATACAACCGACATTAAACTAGCAACCCAAACGTATTCTTATATAATAGGGTTATAAACACTGAAACCCAGACCAATAGAAACTGGTCCCCAAAACACATTACTCATCAACGATTTAACACACCATGACCACTTGGCATTAGGAGGTATTCACATGTCAACTGAAACTGAATTTATTACGAAAACGTATTATCAAACATTACTGCCAGAAGGTGATACTAGGCACCCGATAGCGATTCTTGGCGATGCGTTTATGGCTGAACAGGAAAAGGAGCCATATGACCTGTCATTTATTCGTTTTGCACAGGGAGAGGTTTATTTCCATCATCAAGACTATGAAGCTGCCATTTATAAATGGGAAAGCATTGCAAATGAATTAGCGCCTTGGGCGAAAAAGAATATAGCGGATGCGTATTACGAGCTAGGATTACTCTCCAATGCGGAGGAAGTCTATGGATCTATTCTTTCGAAAAATAAAGTACTGAACAGTGAGGTATCGTTAAATCTATTCTCACTTTATCTTGAAGATAAAAAGCTGGAATCTGCATACCGTGTTATTCAGGAAGCAGTATCCGAGAACCCTGACTATCCTGGCCTAACTGATATTGCAAAACGTTTTTACGAGGAGCAAGAAGATTGGCTGAACGCAATGGAGCTAGCACTCAGCGAGACGCTGCGAAAAGACACTTTAGAATGGTTTGATGTTCTAATTTCGTACAGTGAAGCTGGCCACAGCAGTTCATTCGCACCTGACACATTCATTCCTGTGTTGCGAAAACTTTATAAGTTAGATCAAGCAAGGTTCAAACAGCTTATCCTGTTCACTTGGAAAAGCTATCAGGAAACAAGCCATTATTTAGAATGGTTACATGCAGTAAATCAGATTTTAAAAGATTTAGAGATTGATCCGTACGATTCTTGGCACGCGATTTCAAATCTATTTAAGGAAGCATACTTAGAACTTACAAATGGAAAATATCTATTACGTGATATTGGCCAACTTACACCAAAACTATTAATTCATTGGTTCAATCTAACGCCTCCAGCGAACGGTTTGGCACCGGCAGCCGCAATACTGGCATGGAATGATATCTTTCCATCGACGATAAAATCTGTGGTTACGAAAGAAGCTGAAATCGTACTGGATAAAGCACAGTATCATCCGGTTACCTTAGAAGAATGTAAGTCTTTTATGAGAACAATCATTGACTGGGCAAAACAGAATAATATCGAAACAAGCAGCAAGTTAATTTGGGGCTACAACCAGCTTTTTAATGAGGATGCATTGAATCTCCTTGTACTTGGTAAAGGTAAAGCACCTTTTATTAACTCAATCCTAAACGAGGAAATCATTGTCCCTTCGCTTTCAAATTTTATGAGCATCCAACATGGAACTGAGAATCAATTGAATGAAATAACAGATACTGGTCGTACACAAATAGAAAGATTTAATGAAGTTATAGCACCGGATTCTATTATTGAAGCAACAGTCTTCTCACCATTCTTGCAAAAGTCAGGGCTTCAAATTAAGACGACTGGATATAAAGAATACATCATGGAGAAGAAGGTTACCTTTGGCTACTTACCTGTGATGGATGGAGTTTTATTTGTAAGTGAAGCAGAAATTCTATCTGAGAGTGATTTCGATTATTTAGCTAGAATTAAACAGGCTACTGCTAACATCCCTGTTCATTTTGTTCTACCTAATACGTATGATGAAGAAAGAATTAAAGAATACTTTCCAGAAGCAACTATCTTCACTACACATTCAGAAATCACGGTAATTTCAAAAGAGTTTACGCGCATAAATCGATTAGAGAAAATCCTTTTCCTACTTAGAAAGATGATTAGCAGCTTGCTCAAAAAACGGGTAGAAGCTGAAAATAAACTTATAGATTCTATTTCTCATAATGAGGAATACATCAATAGATTAACTGGTTTGGTAAACAATCTTAGCGATAAAGAAAAGGACCAAAGCAAGGAAATTATTGACTCTTTCGCAAGTGTAAAAACGGAGGTTAACAAGGTACTTTCAGAGAGGATTCCTGAGGTACTGAAAAATTGTTCGAAATTCATTAAAGAAGACAGTAACTTTAACCAACTTCACATTGAGCTAAACGAAAAAATGAACAGTGAAATACAGAGCTTTTTTAATGAAGAAATTCTACCAAATCTCTCCTCATCACTAAAGGAGTGGATTGAAAATTCGAATCAAAAGCTTACCGAAACGCAAACTTATTTAAATGAAATGACATCGTCACTTACCGAGGGCTATCCTGAAAAAGAACTTAATCTGCAAAGCGACTTTAAAGTAGTTGAGGACTGGCGCCGAGACATCAGTCGTATGACATACAAAGTTGAAATTGAAAAAGTAAACATTATGCTCCGCCACAATCCAGCACAAGTGTTGTTGAAGAGTGCAGGCAAGGTATTAGGCCTGCTGCCTCAAAAGCAGCAAACATATCTATACAATCAGTACGTGAGATATGTTGAAAATGCGCAATACACTGAAGTAACGGAATCAATCCAAGCAAAGTTCTGGCAGCAATTTGACTTCTTTAAAAAATCGTTAGAACAAGATGTTAGTCTATTTTATAAAGAACCACTAGACCAGCTATCGATTTCAATTGAAGAAACAAAGAATCTAGTAGAACAACACAAACAAAACCTAACAAAAATGAGAGTTAACCCGGATCTCTACTATGATCCATTAAAACTATTTGAAACAAAACTCGTCAAATACGAACGCATTAACAAAAAACAATGGGTCAAGGATACAGGTTACTTGTCCCAGGTGTAAAAATAAGTTTACTATCCCCCATAAAAGGGACAGTAACCTATGCCGCCATAAGATGACTTCGGTATTGTACCGGAGTCATCTTATTTAATTCCACAGATATTGTTTATTAAACACTACATTCGTTAACTCTCTTAAACTTTTACACTCATCCACTTCATCCTAAAAATGACACAAAGCACCTTTTTAAATTCCATATATGCCTATCATCACAATAATATAAAAGCGTTTATAGAGGGACAGGGCCCTATACCATGGACAGCCTTTTATGAGATATTTATATCAACAGATATCTCCCAAATTGAGCTGAAGGACTCGTCAATACATTCTATTCATATAAAAATCACCGTACAAAATATCCTTAATACACGGAATCCCAATTTAAGAATAAGCCTCTAACCCTTTTAATAGATATAAAAAAAATGCCCAGTTTAATAACCAAGCATTCTTCAAAAAAGCAAATTAGTAGCCATGTTTCCGGCGTTTCAAAAACTATTCTCTTCAACCACAGTAAGATATATTTCGATTTTTCCCCTAACAAATACTTAAAACCCCTGAGGATCCTCTTACAATTAATTCAGGAACAAATAGAATTTGTTCTTTCTTCTCTTTGTGCTCTTCAATTTCTTCTAAAAGAAGCTCGACAATCTTTGAACCCATTTCTTCAACCGGTTGTGCAATCGAGGTTAAAGCAGGCACTGTTGTCTTTGCTAAAATGGTGTTGTCGAAGCTCACAATTGATAAATCTTCCGGTATACGTAATTGGAGCTCTCTTGCAGCCTGGAATGCACCTACTGCTAATAAATCATTTATTGCAAAGATTGCTGTTGGCCTATCTGACCGATTTAATAATTTAGAGGCAATAGTATACCCATTGGCTGCGGATGCATCTGTTCGGGTAATATTTTCTTCGTTAACTTGTAACCCATTATCTTGATAAGCATCACGGTATCCATATATACGCAAGTTACTACTACGCACATTTTCTCCGATAATTCCAATATTTGAGTGGCCTAAGGACAAAAGGTGATTTGTTGCTAAATAGCCACCCTTATAGTCATCTATAGAGACCATATGTACCGAAATAGAGGGATTATGCTGGGCAATCATAGCAACTGGCAGTTTGTTAGTAATTAAGTCTTGCAATATATCGTCACTCTGGAATCCAGATGAAAGAATCAGCCCATCCACCTGTTTTCGACGAAGAAGTTCAATATATTTTGCTTCCTTTTCGAGATTGTAGTCAGTACTGCACATTATTACACTTAGCCCTAGTTGATGAGCTCTATTCTCAATATGACGTGCTATTTCCGCAAAAAAGGGATTAGATATATCTGGAATAAGGAGACCGATAGTATTCGTACGTTTTCCAGTCAAGGCTGACGCTACAGCACTTGGATGATAATTTAATTCCTCCATTGCGCGAACAACCTTTTCTCTTGTGACAGTACTAATCCTTCCTCTATTGTTTATCACTTTGGATACAGTAGCAATTGAAACATTTGCTTTTTCTGCAACATCATAAATCGTGACCTTCATTATAAAAATAATCCTCTCATGACATAATTCAGTTATTATACCACAACAACTCGAGGGGTACCGCTAATCATTCTAGTTGTGGATGGACTTCACTAGTAAGACTAGATTCCAGCTGTTTCTCTTATATACTTTCGTGCAATCAATGCATACTCTAGAGGATTAGCTTTTGCAGGATCCTGCTCAGCTTCTACAAGCATCCATCCCTTATAATTCTTATCTGATAAGAACTGAAACACAGGGCTAAAATCGATCATTCCATCTCCTGGCACTGTAAAGACTCCCTCTTTCACAGCTGTTAAAAAACTTAATTTTTCATCTCTTACTCTTTGAGCAACCTCTTCTCGAATATCTTTTAGGTGCACATGTTTGATTCTTTCAAAGTGGCGTTCAAGAACTTCAAGATGGTTCTCCCCTGAAAACACGAGATGACCTGTATCATAAAGCAATGAAACTAAACTTGGGTCTGTGAGCTCCATAAGTTTATTGATTTCCTCAGTCGTTTGAACCCCTGTACCCATATGATGATGGTAGACTACATCCATGCCTTTTTCTTGCGCCAGCCTCCCTAATTCATGTAGACCATCTGCAAGCTTCTCCCAATCTTCTTGGGTAAAAATTGGCTTATTATCAAATAAAGGAGTTTCAATTTGCCCTTGAATACTGTGGCCTTGCTCAGAAACCACAATAACCTTTGCTCCCATTTCAAATAAGAAATCTCTATGCGTAATAAAAGCCTCAACAGTTTCGTTTAATGGCTTTGTAGTTAAAAAAGCACTAAACCATGCACTAGCGATATTTAATCCCCGTAAACGAAGTGCTTTTTTTAGAACTTCTGGATTCTTCGGATACTTATTTCCAACTTCTGTCCCTTGGAAACCAGCAAGCGCCATCTCACTGACGCATTGCTCAAATGTATTTTCTCCGCCAAGCTCTGGTAAATCATCATTTGTCCAGCCAATTGGTGCAATCCCGATCTTTACAAATTCATTTGAGAACATACTGTTCGTCCCCCGCTCTATTTTATTAATATTTACGTGCTTTCTCTAATTGTTGGTTGCGCTCAACAGAAACAGACGTTTCACTTTCGTTCTTTGTAACTTCTGCAACCCCAACATTCCACCATGAATCATAGCCATTTGTCATTGTTTTTGGGAGGACCTTAATATCAAGTAATGTTGAAACAGTTTGTTTCTTTGAATCCTCAAGTGCTGCACGTAACTCATCAACTGTTTTTACTGTATATGTTTTCACTCCATATCCTGCTGCACTTTGCGCATAATCGATTGGAATGATTGGACCAGTTAGTTGGTTTGTTTCATGGCTTCTTTTACGAAACTCAGTTCCAAAGCTACCCATACCGTTTGACATCTGAAGATTGTTAATACATCCAAACCCGGCATTATCTAATAAGATGACGTTGATTTTTTTCCCTTCCTGAATGCTTGTTACCAACTCAGAGTGCAACATGAGGTAACTTCCATCTCCGACCATCACATAAACTTCCTTTTCTGGTTCAGCTAGTTTCACTCCAAGTGCACCAGATATCTCATAGCCCATACAAGAGTAGCCATATTCCATGTGGTACGTATTAGGAGCACGATTTACCCACATCCGTTGCAAGTCTCCAGGTAAACTTCCGGAAGCACCTACAACAATTGCATCCTCAGCAATTCGTTGGTTCACTTCGCCAATCACAGCTGTTTGTGTTAATGACGACCCTAATACCTCTTCGTATTCCGCTAACACTTCATCAAGATGCCCGCTTACCTCCGGTTTATAGCCTTCTTTTCCGTAAGTAGTTTGATAGAGACGATTTAATTCAGCAGCCCAATCATTCTTCGCCACTTCAATTTCATTCAGATAATCAGTTTGATATCCCACTTTCTCTAACTCATTGTCTAATACTTCAAAAGTTGCTTTCGCATCTGCAACAACCTTCACCGCATCTAATTTCGAAGCGTGAAATTCGGAGATATTAATCGTTAAAAATTCTACATTTTCTTGTTGGAATAACTGTTTTGAAGCGGTTGTAAAATCTGTGAATCTAGTACCAACTCCAATAATTAAATCTGCGCTTTTAGCAATTCGGTTTGCCGCTAGGTTACCAGTAACCCCAAGTCCACCCAGATTCATTGGATGATCGCTCTCAGCTGCACTCTTACCTGCTTGCGTTTCTGCAAAAGGAATTTTATATTTAGCCGCAAAACGCTTTAATTCTTCTCCTGCTTCTGAATAGCGCACGCCACCGCCACAAACAATCAGAGGTTTCTTTTTACTTGTTAATAAAGCTACTGCATCTTGTAATTCAGCCTTTGTTGGTTGTCTTCTCTCAAAGCGATGAACACGTTTTTTAAAGAAATACTCTGGATAATCATATGCTTCCCCTTGTACGTCCTGTGGTAAAGCAATTGTTACAGCACCCATATCAGCTGGATTTGTTAAAACCCGTACTGCATTAAGCATTGCTGTCATTAATTGCTCTGGACGGTTAACCCTGTCCCAATACTTGCTGACAGGTCGGAACGCGTCATTTGTAGAAATAGATGCATCGTAGGTTTGCTCAACTTGTTGTAGTACTGGATCTGGTTGGCGTGACGCAAATGTATCACCAGGCAGTAAAAGGACCGGGATGTTGTTCGCTGACGCGGTTGCTGCGGCTGTTATCATATTGGCAGCGCCAGGACCTACCGATGATGTACAAGCCATGATTTGTTTTCGGTGTTTTTGTTTTGCGAAAGCGACTGCCGCCTGTGCCATACCTTGTTCATTTCTTCCCTGATAGACCTCTAAATCTCCACTATCTTCCTCTAAGGCTTGACCCATACCAAGTACATTTCCATGTCCAAATATCGTAAATATCCCTTTAAAAAGTCTTTGTTCTTTACCATCAACCTCAATAAACTGCTGATTTAAAAATTTCACAAGTGCTTGAGCTGTTGTTAGTTTCATATACATACACCTACCTTACAAAGAGTTGTTTTGAAAAACCGGATAGGTACTCTATCCGGTTTTACCATTCCTTACACCCAGCGAGATGTTACCATCTTCTTACGAGTATAAAATTCTACTCCGTCTTTCCCATTTGCATGTAAATCTCCGTAGAAAGAATCCTTCCAACCCGAGAATGGGAAGAAAGCCATTGGTGCCGGAACACCAATATTGACACCTAACATACCTGCATCAATTGTTTCACGGAACTGACGTACGCTACCACCGTCTTTTGTAAAGATACAAGCGCCATTTGCAAAACGAGATTGATTTGCTAGGTTGACCGCTTCAGCAAGATTTTTCACACGCGCAATTGAGAGAACAGGAGCAAAAATTTCATCTTGCCATATTTTCATTTCCTCTGTTACTTCGTCAAAAATAGTTGGGCCTACAAAGTAGCCTTTTGCTTGTAGCGCTTCATCTTGGCGACCGTCACGTACAAGCTTAGCCCCCTCATTTATTCCTTCTGCAATGTATTGTAGCGTTCGTTGTTTGTGTTGCTCACGGATAACTGGACCTAAGAAAACATCGTCTTCTAATCCATTTCCGATTTGAATTTCATTTGATTTTTGAACTAACAGCTCGATTAATTGATCCGCAATGTCTTCCTCAACAGCTACGACTGCACACGCCATACAACGTTCACCCGCCGAACCAAAGGCAGCAGCAATGATTTGCTGTGCAGCATTTTCAAGATTCGCGTCTTTTAATACGATGGAATGGTTTTTCGCTCCTGCCAGTGCTTGCACACGCTTTAAGTTATCCGTTCCTTTTTTGTATACATACTCAGCAACTGGTTGTGAACCAACAAACGAAATAGCCTTAACTGTTTTATTTTCAAGTAATCCATTTACGACATCGTGAGCACCATGAACAAGATTAAGGACTCCTTTCGGCAACCCTGCTTCTTCAAATAATTCGGCAAGACGGTTTGCTAGTAAAGGAGTACGTTCAGAAGGTTTTAACACAAATGTGTTACCTGTAGCAATTGCTAGAGGGTACATCCAGCAAGGAACCATCATTGGGAAATTAAATGGAGTAATTCCGCCAACAACTCCAATTGGGTATCGATACATCCCTGATTCTAATCCTGTCGCGATGTCTGGTAATTGGCTACCCATCATCAGTGTTGGTGCGCCCGCAGCAAACTCCACACATTCAATTCCGCGTTGAACTTCTCCATAAGCCTCTGTAAGGTTTTTACCATTTTCTATTGTGATAAGTTCTGCTAATTCATCCCAGTGCTCCACTAAAAGCTGTTGATACTTAAATAGAACACGAGCCCGCTTTGGTACAGCAACTTGACTCCATGAATCAAATGCTTCTTTCGCTATTTGTACAGCATGGTCAAGCTCTTCACGAGTTGAAAGTGGGACATGGGCAATTACTTCCCCAGTCGCGGGATTATAAACTTCTTGTGTATTTGTTGTTGTTGATTCTACCCATTCTCCACCAATATAATTTTTTACAGTTTTTATAATAGTTTGTGTCATGACTGTGCCTCCTAAGTTATTACATCTCTTTATCTACTTTACGTTTGCCGTTTGTTTCGCATAGTTTTCTAGATTAAGTAATCTCATCTTGTGTTTCGCTTCTTCTTTTACAGCATCCATCGGGCGCTTAAACCAATCAATACGGTCAAAACTTCCCACATTTTTATTTACTTCCTGTCGCAAGGTATTACCAAACGCCATTCTTATTGCAGTACCTATATTGACTTTCCCAATATTTGTGGAAGCTAGCTTCTTTAAATCCTCATCCGGTATACCTGTAGAACCATGCATAACGAGTGGGATACTTACTAGTTTTTCAATTTCACGTAATCTATCAAATTGGACATATGCAGTTTGTTCTTCCATTCGATGTACAGTCCCTACAGCAACAGCTAACGCATCAACCTCTGTCTCTTCTGCAAATCTTTTTGCTTCAAGCGGATCTGTTAATGCACCCGTACCTAACGTCGGATCACTATAGCCTACCGAACCTATTTCGGCTTCCACAGGAATCCCAAATGCTTTGGCCATTTGAACAATTTCTTTTGTTGTTCTAACATTCTCCACAAATGGTAATTGAGACCCATCGTACATAACAGAGCTATAGCCACTTGCAATTGCCTTTGCTACTGTTTCATAATCTTTACCATGGTCAAGATGTACAACAACAGGAACCTTAGCCTGTTCCGCTAGCCCTACGAGAAGCTTACCAATAATATGAATAGGCATATGCTGAATCGCTACCTTGTTTGTCGCGATAATGACGGGTGCACCAATTTCTTCAGCTGCTTCTATAACGGCTTGTGCATCCTCATAACCAAAAACATTAAATGCTGGAATCGCATATTTATTTTCGATTGTACCTTGTAATACATCAGTTAATTTAGCTAGCATTACGTTATCTCACCTTTCTTATCAAGCACGAACAGCCGTTTTTAAAAACTCATCGATATCTTCGACCGTTGGCATTGCTTCTGAGCAGCTATGGCGAGAAATCACAATTGAAGCAGAGGCACTTCCGAATTCCATAGCTCTTTCAACATTCCAGTCTTGCAGTAAGCCATAGATAAATGCGGATGCATAAGAATCTCCTGCGCCAAAGGTTTTAAGTACATTTGATTTAAAAATCCCGCTTGAATGCTTACTTCCATCTTTCAGATATGCAATGGAGCCATTTTGACCGTGCTTGATTACAACGATCTTAGCATGGTAACTGAACCATTTATTCGCTGTTTTATCATCGTTAGATTGGTGCTCTTTCACAAATTGCTCCATCATATCAAATTCTTCACGTGTTCCAATAATGACGTCACATTTTTCTGCAGCCAAGTTGTAGTAAACTGCAGTTTCCTGCGCCGACTTCCATGTATAAGGGCGATAATCTAAATCAAAAACGACCACTACATCATGTTTTCTTGCATACTCTAGTGCAAGGAATACAGCTTCTCTTGATGGACTCGCAGCTAAAGCAGTTCCCGAGACTAATAATGCTTTTGCTGATTTAATATACGCTTCCGAAACATTACTTGTATCAAGTTTAAGATCCGCAACATTGTCACGGTACATCAGAATGCTGCAATCTTCCGGACTAAGAATCTCTGTAAAAGCAAGCCCAGTAACAGTCCCAGTATGATCATCTACTACATTTGAAGTATCGATATTATTTTCATTTAAGTAATTTTTAATAAATCGGCCCATCTGGTCATTTGATACTTTGCCAATAAATCCACTCTGTAAGCCTAAGCGAGCGGCACCTATTGCAATATTTGCAGGAGATCCTCCCACATACTTCGTGAAGGTTCTTGTCATCTCCATCGGTCGATGGATTTCATTTGCATTTAGGTCCACACAAAGTCTACCAATTGCGATTAAATCTAAAGGACGATCTATAGGAAATGATATTCCGTTCATAGTGCAACCTCCCATTCTTTATGCAAAACAAATTTTATACATTACTTTGTTTGCATGACATTTTTAAATAACCATTCATGATCCGGATCATTATAAAACTTCCATGTACGTACTGGCCCAGCCATGACATTTAAATAATATGAACTATATCCTGGTACAGATGAAACAGGATGATATCCCTCAGGGACTAACACTACATTTCGATGTTCAACCGCCATAGTTTCATCTAAGCTTCTATCATCGTTATATACTCGCTGGAACACAAATCCTTGCTGTGGATTAATCTCATGATAGTACGTTTCTTCTAGGTACGATTCATGTGGTAGATTATCCTGATCATGCTTATGTGGCGGGTAGCTCGATGTGTTACCGTCTGGTGTGTAAACCTCAACAACTAGTAAACTATCCGCTGACTCTGATTCTGGTAAAATATTATGTACCGTTCTAGACATATGACCGTAGCCACGTGCTTCAACTCCAACATCTTCTGGCGTAATTAAACGCGCTTCATATGACCCTTTACCAGGAGCTAAGCAAACGGCAACCTCTAAATCAGTTTGAGCATTGATTTCATATTGGTCATCATTCGGTACATAAACCGAGTATGCTGGCGTACCTTCAAACACACTCATTCTTTTACCAATATTCTCAAATGCTTTTTTATCTGTTTTCACATCAGCACGACCGCTTAAAAGAACAATACAAGCCTCTTTATCTCCAGTTTGCTTTGAAAGTGTTTCACCTTGTTTTAAGGAGTACACTTCAAAACCAACATACTTCCAGCCTGCATTCTCGGGAGTAACCTCTAAAATCTTTCCCTCTTTATCACGTTCCTTTGGTTTAACAATCAACCGAGACATTTTATTCCTCCTTTTAGGTTAAGCGCTTAACTAAAAAAGCTACTAGATACCCATTCCCAAGCTTCAATCTATTTAACTACATTAAGTCCTATTTCTTTAAGAGCAACAGGGCGTTTTTCTTTTACAGAAAGCTTCGCTGCATATGCTAATAACTCAGCTTGTAATCCATCGTCTCCACTACAAAGGACAGGCTTTTTCTCAGCTATCGATTCAATAAATGCATTGAGTTCTGCTACATATGCTTCTTGGTATCTTTCAAGGAAGAAGTATTTTGGCTTATCGCTTGTTACCGCTTGGTTAGTACTAATTTCAACATTCGTTGGTTTTTCATTCGCAACGGTAACAACGCCCTTGTCACCAAATACCTCAATACGTTGGTCATAGCCATACGCAGCTTTACGGCTATTATCAATTACACCTAAGGACCCATCCTCAAATGTAACTGTGATAATTGCTGTATCTACATCATCGTGTCTAGCGAACATCGGATCCACTAGATTTGCCGCATTTACATAAATCTCTTTTACATTTTGTCCAGAGAGATAACGAATCATATCAAAATCATGGATGGTCATATCAATAAACATTCCACCTGACCGTTGAACATACGCTTCCGGTGGAGCCTCAGGGTCACGAGATGTAATCTTAATAACATGTGGTTTACCTACCGTTCCACTGCGTACTTCCTCAAATGCCTTACGGAAATGCTTATCAAATCTACGATTAAACCCAACTTGGAAATACACACCTGCTTCCTGTGCTGCTTCAATTGCACGCTGTGTTTCTTGGAAATTAAAGCTTATCGGCTTTTCACAGAAAATATGTTTTCCAGCTTTTGCTGCTTCTACAATGATGTCAACATGTGTATCTGTACTCGAACAAATAAAGACAGCGTCTATTTCTGGGTCTGCAAGGACTTCTTGGTAATCATTTGTTACATAATCTACTGACGTTTCAAGCTTTGTTCCTCTGATATGATCTAGATACACATCGGAAATCGCTTTCAATTTTACCGATTCTGACTGCAGTATATTCCCCGCATGTATTTGACCAATTCGACCAGCACCTATAATTCCAACATTAACTATTCCCATCACAAAACCACCTTTTATGAGTTCACTTCAAAAGTTAAGGTAAGCGCTTAACCAACCTTATTTTTATTATAAATATGAAACTGTATGACCGCAAGAGTAAATTTAGAAGATTCATATTATTATAGATAATATCACTTCCTTTTCTAACATGCTTAGCACCATTTTATAATGTTCAATAGGAACGGTTCTGTGGTTTTGAGTGACTTGGAGAACCGTTCCCCGGATTCTCGTATATAATTTACTTTAGCTTACTTGCAGCCCCTTTATCTAAAAATAGGCTTATGTTCCGGTGATTTTGTAACCAACTTGCGGGAATATCAGTTGTTATCTCTCCTTCTAGTCCTGCCTTCACTATATCTGCCTTTTTCTCACCATTTGCTATTAAAATAGCCTTGTTGGCTTCCATAATATGCTTCATGCCCAGAGTTATTCCTAATGGGGCATCTATTTTTTCATCAAAATATTTACCAGATACTTGTTTTGTCACCTGGTCTAATTCAATTACATGAGAATAAAGAGCAGGGTTTACTCCAGGCTCATTAAATCCAATATGCCCGTTCATCCCAATTCCTAAGAGCATTAAATCGATTGGGCCATTTTTAAAAATAAAGTCATCTACTCGGTGACATTCATTTTCCAGATTTGATGCCAGGCCATTAAAATAACATATCTTTTCTTCAGCTATTGAGAGGGGTTTAAAAACTTTATTGTAAAGTGTATGATGGCAACTTCCTTTTATATTTTTCCCTAACCCAACCCACTCATCCAAACTTACGAACTTGCAATCTTTAAAACTCACTTTTTCATCATTATGTGCTTCCACTAACAATTCATATGTACGTAAAGGTGTAGTACCTCCCGCAAAGCATAGAAAACTTGTAGGTTTATCATTAACAAAGTCAATAATACAGTCTGCTGTTACTCTTGATAATTGTTCATAATCATGTAATACTTTCTTCTCCATATTTACCCTCCTCCTCGCAAAGTACTTTATTTTCTAGACCAAATGCAATTGCACCAATTGCACCCGCTATTTCTCCCAGCTTTGATTGTTCTATCGCAACAGGGATTGGAGTATAGTTAGCAATTTTCTCTTCAATGAGGGGGATGAGCTCTCTTAGGGATTGAGAAACTCCTCCTCCAAGGATAATTTTCTCTGGGTTCAAAAGACTAACAACATTTGAAAGTCCAATAGATAGGTAACGAAGGAATTCATTTATTATTTCAACTGCTTCCTGATCTCCCTGTTTGTATAACGAGAATAATTGTTTGGGGTTTACTCCGTGCTTTGCTAAAAATGTACCAGATGTCTTTTGCTCAAAAAGGCCAAATTGACCAATAGTGTTTTTCGCACTGTTTTCAAAATCTTCTTCGAGAATAAAGTATGCAACTTCTCCTGCCATAAAATGTTCACCTTGAATAAGGGAATCATTAGCTACAATTGCGCCTCCCACACCTGTGCCAATTGCAATAAAAACGAAATTACGCATATTCTTTGCTGCTCCAAGCCATTTTTCTCCTAATGCTGCACAGTTTACATCATTGTTCACATAAACAGGAATAGGAATGTGTAACATTAGTTCTTTCTTAAACGGGAAGTTTATCCACCCTAATGAAGGCGCATCAAGAATAACTCCACTATTACTGTCTGTTGTACCCGGAATTCCAAAACTAATAAATTGCAATTGGTAAATGGAAATATCTGCTTCCTCTAAACAGGTAAGAATTGAATTTTTAATAATAATGATATTATTAGTAGTAGATATTTTTCTTCTATAAACAATGTTCCCTACTATATCTGTTATGCAAATCAATATCTTTGTTCCACCAACATCTACACCCATAAAATATTTCTTTTCCGATTCTCTAGAATTAGAAATGACCATTCTAAACGCCTCAATTTCTTTTTATATTGTTACAGTCTATTTTTTAGTTTGTTCTTGATGTGAACTAACCTACTTAAAAAAGTAGCATTTTCAGCACCATGGTTAAAATACCAACTTATTATCCGATACTTTTTCACCAGTATTAAATAACTGTATCCATGACGTCTGAAAACGCTAGTGTTTTTTTCTATTGCTCTAATTTATTCATTTATGCCATTTCTATTGAATTCTCTATCTGCGTATCTCTATAGTTCCATCATATTTAGTATTACTAATGTTATTCTTCAAAAAGGATATACTTTCCTATTTCAATCTTTATTCTGTCCCCTACCTTATACTCTTTCTTCGTTTCAAGAGTAAAGCTGGTATTTTCATTTATCTTTACTTCAATTTGTACATAGTTTCCACGGTAACTTGAATCAGTAACTTCTACATCCAAGGCGTGTTCGCTTATTGAGTCTACTATTATATTCTCAGGTCTAAAACTAATGCAGGTTTTAGTTGTATCTTCACTCTTCATATTCTGTAATGGTAGAAACTTGTTTCCATCGATAAAAAACTTATTATCCTTTATCTCCCCATAAAGAAAGTTACTTTTTCCTACAAAGTTAGCAACGAACTTATCATTTGGATTTTCATAGATTTCCTTTGGTGTCCCAACTTGGCTAACCACTCCATTATTCATAACTGCGATACGATCTGACATTTCTAATGCCTCTTCTTGGTCGTGAGTTACATATACTGCGCTAATTCCTAGCTTTCTTTGAATATCTTTAATATCTTTCCTCATTTTAATTCGTAACTTTGCATCTAGATTACTTAATGGCTCATCAAATAATAATACTTGCGGTCTTAGCACCATTGCTCTTGCTATCGCAACCCGTTGCTGTTGACCACCACTAAGTTGATTCGGATACGAGTCTACAACATGTTTTAAATCCACTAGACTTAGACTCCAATCCACCATTTCCTTAATATAGTTTTTATCCTTCTTCTGAATTTTCAATCCATAAGCAATGTTTTCAAATACTGTCATATGTGGCCATAAAGCATAGTTTTGAAATACGAAGCCCACATTTTTTTCCCAAGGTTGCTGGTTCGTTGTGTTCTTCTCGTTAAATAAGATTGATCCACTTTGCACTTTTTCAAATCCTGCAATACAACGTAATAATGTAGTTTTCCCACAACCAGAAGGTCCTAAAAGTGTAAAAAACTCACCTTTTTTTATCGTAAAGTCAATTCCTTTTAATACTTCTACTTTTTCAAAAGCTTTATATACATTTGAAATTTTAATATCAGTCGCTAATACCTCATTAGACATCTTTGTTTCCCTCCTAGACTAACTAGAACAATAAATTAAAATGGTCTTGTTCCTCTTGAAAATTTTGTAACGATAAATAACGGAACATAGATACAAATCATCAGAACCACACCCATTGCAGCAGCTACTCCGAAGTTTGATCCGGATGTTAGTGCATTTTCAAATATTACAACAACCATTGTGACCCATGGTGGTCTGTAGAGGATAATTGTTGAGCTAAGTTCTGCCATGATCATTAAGAATGCTAATGTTCCTCCGGAAACAACTCCACCTATCATGAGTTTAAATGTAATATCCTTAAAAGCTTTAAAAGGTGTTGCTCCACTAATTAGTGCCGCATCCTCTAAGGAAGCAGGAATTTTATATAAGGTGGACTCTGCGCTTTTTACGGTAAACGAAAGTTTTCGTAAGAAATACGCTAACACGAGTATGATCCATGTTCCTGTAATCATAACAGGTGGCTTATTGAAAATAATGACCAAACCGATAGCAAAAACAGTTCCCGGAATTATATAAGGGACCATTACCATGAAGTTTAAGAACTTCGAGATAAAAGGATAGCGTTTCCTAACGATAACGTACGCAATACCTGTTCCAAAAATAACGGAAATAAATATGGCTACAAAACTTAGGAAGAAACTTATTCCAATAGGTCGCAAGCTATCACTAAAGAGGTTAACATAGTTTTGAATTGTAAAATTATAAAGCAATACTCCCCATTTCCATTCCATGAGTGAAATAACTAAAAGCGTGAAATGTGGTAAGAAGGATATAAAAAGAACAGCCGAAATGAAAAATCCAATCATATACTTCAGCTTTTTAGAAGGTTGCTTTAAATGAATTTTTCTAGTGACGATAGAAGAGTAACTTTTCTTTGCAATAATATATCGTTGTGCCATTAAAGCAACGGTCGAAATAACAATCATGATAACACCCGCTGTAGAGGCCATTGATAAATTTTCTCCAACCTCACTAACAAACTCTTTATATACTAACGTCGGTAGAACCTGATAAGATCCACCAATAACCGCTGGAGTTCCAAAGTCAGAAAATGCCGATAACCCCGCCATTAGCATACCCGTAATAACTCCTGGTGTAGCTAGCGGTATTTCAATTTTAAATATGGTTTTTAACCGATTTGCACCAAGATTCATGGATGCCTCAATATGAGAGTTATCCTGAGAGCTAAATGAATCAAATGTTAATAAAAAGATAATCGGAAAAATTAGCCATGTAATAACCCATATAACACCTATTTCTCCGTATAAACTAAAGCTCAATTCCCAACCTGTTAGCTGGTTTATAAATTTATTAACTACCCCATATCTACCAAATAGAATAAGCCACGCATACGCACCTAAAAACGGAGGTGAAGCTGTTGCTAATGTAATAAAGGTAAGGATTGTATTTCTATTTTTAAAATTATATCTTGAAAGAAAATACGATAATGGAACTGCTATTATCGTTGCAAAAATCGTTGAGAAAATGGTTACCTTAAAGCTATTAAACAATGCTACAAGGTACCTTTCTTGCGTAAAGAAGTATGTAAAATTGCTTATCGTATATTGTCCATCATTGGTTTTAAATGCAGCTATTGCTAAATAAATTTGTGGAACAATGATGGCGAAAATTGTGATTAATATACAAATATACGAAAATATCATCCACGGACTTTTAAGCTCACTGTAGTTTATTTGTTGCTTCCACCCACTGTTTCGCACATAATCACCCTTATCATGTAACAATTTTAAATAGGAATAAAGCGATTGTTAACTCACATTAACAATCGCTTTTAACACTATTTTTTAACGGAGTTCATTAAATTTCTCAATAATTTCTTCATTTGATATTGTATCGGCTTGGATTAAATTATAATTACTTAAATCTACAAAGCCCTCTGGTGGTTCTACATCGGTACGGGCAGATCTTCGTAAGACTTCGTTTCGTACGATCTCATGAACTTCCTTTGATCCCATAAAATCAATAAACGCCTGCGCATTTTCTAGGTTTTTTGCACCAGCAACGATTCCTAATGCATCAATTTGGTTTGTAATTCCATCTTCTGGGTAAATCATTTTTACTGGTAAATCTAAAAGCTCCCATTTTGCACCTAAATCTTCATTGATAAAACCAACTGGGAGTTCTCCATCCTTTACAGCATTAAACATTGCTGTTGATCCATCTAATACCTTCGAATTTTTTAAAAATTCCCCCACAAAGTCCCAATCATACAACGTTGCTATTCCTTTAACGATTGTTATACCTGTTCCAGATTTACTAGGGTCAGCTAATGCAATTTGCCCCTCAGCTAGCCATTTACCATTTGGATCAGCCAATTCTTTTAATGTTTTCGGATAATCACTTTCGTTTTTAACTAGGTCTGTATTCACAAATATTGCCTGTGGTAGGTTAGAAAATGCATGCCATTTATTATCTGGGTCTTTAACAATCATATCCTTATCTGTTGGCGACTCGTACGCTTCAAACAAATCTTTGTTTAGTTCATAGGAAACAATCTCTCCACCCCAGAGTACATCTCCGGCAGTGTTTTCTTTCTCTGCTTTTAATCTTGCTAGAAGTTCTCCTGTTCCAGCATTAATAACTTCAACCTTGATGTCAGGATACTTCTCATTAAATTTCGCCAATATCGGATCAGTAATTTCTTCCCCATTTGCAGAATAGATTACAAGTTTCCCAGACTTTCCGTCACCTTCCGTTCCTTGCGATGAACAACCAATAAGTGAAATAAGTACTACCAAACTAATTACCAATAAATTAAGCTTCTTTGCCATCCGTAATTCACTCCCTTTAATTTTTTATAATTCTATCTATAAACTTTTAGAATTACCTGACGTAAATAGGATTTGTAAAACCTATCATTGTTTTAACACCTTCAAATATCCCGTGTAGTTCTGCATAGAAGTACTTAACCCCGTCTAGGTTTAAAGGAGTTTCAACTTTAGGGTTCTCTTTTGAAATTTGTAGTTTCTTTTCCATCCCTTTGTTGCTATTTATTATTACTTGTAAGGTTTGGTCTTCCAGTTTCCAACTGCCATTCCTTACTTCGAAGTCTACTTCTACTTTGATATTTGGTAGTTCCAAAGTATCTATTGCCACTCTATCTCCTATAGAGTAAGACTTGCCTTCTCTATCAACTATATCCATAAGGAGTAAAGGCCCCATCGAAACACTTATTCTCCCGCTTTTTATAGCATCTAAGATCGTATCATCCGATATTTCTTTCCCTTGATCTATTTGTAAAAACGTTGCTGCCACCGGTTGTTCATTATTACTCGAGCGATGCCAGTCCCTTCCACTCACTCCTGAGATTTCATTTCCTTTGTTTAATCTATCAAGCCATAGGTCGAAGGCTCTCCTATTGCTTTTTTTAATAGATGGAAAGGTTTCAGACCATACTTCGATGTAATCTACTTCAGTCCAATCCGTTATTTGATATTCCCAGAAGCACCCTGTACAAATCGGACTGCCAATTCGGTAAGGATGAACAATCCCAGCAAGTCCACCTTGCTGATGGATTCTTTCAATTCCTTTATGTATTTCGACTGGGGAGAGATCTCGCCAATCTGCATAATCCTTAATTCCAAGTGCCACCATATGGCCATAAAAAGTAGTCCATTCCAACCCTCTTGCAACATAAACACCTGTCTCTTCCATTACTGCTTCCCTATCAACTAATCCTGACATTGTGTTATGGTCTGTTAGTGCAATCCCTTGAAGTCCGAGTTCCTTTGCTTTCCGAGCCATTTCAAGTAAGGTATGCGTTCCATCACTATGCGGAGTATGTGTGTGTAATTCAAATGGGTACCAGTTCTTCAATTAACATCCACCCCCCACACCTCTAATTGATACTCAACCTTTTCAGAAATGACACAATGCATGTTTAACATAACCTTCCATTGCCCTGGCGGGTTAATGTCAGAAACAATTCCAGGAGATGATTCTTTTTCGGATATTACTAACTCCAAGGTTGAATCATGTCGATGGGTTGCCCCTCTAAATTTATTTGGGTCATCAAATGACAATGTTATGTGATTTTGTAGAGGTAAAAAGTCCCTCCACTTTTCCATTCCGTCATAATTTCCTTGATACCCGTACTTATCAAGGCTCTCGAGAATCAACTTTTTCGATAGTTCCTCATCTTCTAATTTTTTTGGTGAATAACTAAAGAATACTTTAATTGTTTTGTAGGCCTCTTTAACATAAAAGGCATGCGATGTATGAGTTCGATCACAACTTGGATTTACTCGTCCCTCAAATGAATACAATAGATTCATCATTACCCTCCTTGACCTTGCTAGACTTACAGGATGTCTGAGATAGATTAGATGTGCACTTTCTCAGAGATTTTTATTAAGTTTGATAGACTAAGTTCTAAACTATCTAAAGGGTTTCCTGGACAGAAATCCTGTTCAACACAATAGTATTCAACTCCGTTTTTCTCACCCCATTCTAGTATTGGTCCAAAGTCTATAGCCCCAGTACCTATCTCAGCAAAATACTTTTGCTCATCATTGGTCATATCCTTAAGATGAAGAACAGGGATACGATTAGGGTATTTTTTTATAAATGTTAATGGGTCAATTCCTGCGTATTTAACCCAATACGTATCAATCTCAGGGTAGATGGAAAGGCCATCCTGTTCCTCAAGGATATATTCAAGAGCAAATTTTCCACCAATTTGAGTTTTGAACTCAAAATCATGGTTATGGTATCCGACTCGATAACCCTTTGCTTTTTTGGAAACTTCTAATAGGTCTTGCTTAGCTTTCAAATACCCCTCAAGATTTTGCATGTCATCTTCTAGGTAATGACAGAAAAAATCAGTTGTGCCGAATAAATCTGCTTCCAGGAGTACTTTTTCAAGTTCATGATTCATACGATCCAGACTAATATGCATACCAGCAACTTTTAGCCCTGTTTCTTTTAAAACCTCTGTAATCTCTTCAACTGAGTAATCATAGAGTCCATCAATTTGTACAGACTGCCAGCCCATTTTTTTCAGTTCTCTCAACACACCTGGGAAATCCTTACTTATTTCATTTCGCAGTGTATATAATTGAGCAGCAAATTTATGCTTCATAAGGTATTACCCTCTTCCTTGTTTTATCTTAGTTTTTACTCGTAACAACTTCGTCCAGTAGATTTAAATAGTCGATTTCTAATTTAGTTAGTTGGACTTCTGATCCTTTGATTGATGAAAATAACTCATCCACCTTTTCAGGACCAATAATTGCCGCTGTTGGAAATGGCTGATTCAATACATATGCAAGTGCAATTTCTATGGGAGTAACACCCTTTACTTCCGCAAGCATTTTTGCACGGTTATATCGCTCCCAGTTTTCATCGCTGTAATAAACACGTACGAATTCTTCATTTTCTCTATTTTCTGGTGTAAAGCGTCCACTGAAAAATCCGCCTGCCTGTGAAGACCATGATAATAAAGGAAGCTGACTACCCTTATGCCATTGGGCCATTTTCTCCTCTACTGATACACAACCTGGCCACCTCGGTACGTTACACTTTGCTAGGCTTAAGTTTGGACTATTAAACATAAAACCAAGTAAACCATTCTTTGACGCATAATCATTCGCCTCTTGGATACGTTCATGTGACCAGTTGGACGCCCCAATTGCATGGAGCGTACCTGTAGCAATATGTTTATTAAGCGCTTCCATTATTACTCCAACTTCTACATTTTCGTCGTCCCGGTGAAGTGCATAAAAATCAATATAATCTGTACGGAGCCGTTCCAGGCTTTCAGTAATGTCCTTTGTGATTGAAGTAGAATTTAGTCGATTTCCCGGTTCACCATCATCCGGATGAGCACCTTTTGTAAGGATATAAACTTTATCACGAACACCTCTTTTTTCAATCCATTCTCCTAATACTGCTTCACTATTAATATATTGATGCGCAGAATCAAATGTATTTCCACCAACCCCGAAAAACTCATCCATTATTGAAAAGGCACTTTCCTTATTATCAAGCTGATAAAAGCTTGCTGTTCCCATAATCAGTCTAGAGATATTTTTTTCAGCGGCTTTGTTATCTTTCAGGCAACGTAGTGTTATATAATCCATTGTCATCATCCTTCTCATTACAATTATCTGAAACCAAAAATGTTAAACTACTATTTTTAATGATTTGCATTTACGTGATTGCTATTTTTATAAATCTCTACTTTTCGGTTTGATACCTCGATAACCCCTTCAATCTTCTGAATTGCCAGCAGAACATGCTCCAACCCTTTGTGTGCTTTAACCTTTATTTTTAAACAAACATTATTATCTTCGTCCTTAATTTGAGACGTTTTAATTTTCAATATATTGATATTGTGTTTTCCTAGAGATGAAGTGATTTCGCCTAAAACTCCTGGTTGATTTTTAACAACACATTCTAAATCCCATTTTGATCTCCGGATAAGTCGTTCTTCTACATGAGGGAGTACAGTTAATACTAATAACACTAATGTTGTAGTAGCGATTGCCATTAAGTAGTTCCCTGAACCTACTGCAAGTCCTATTCCCATAGCAACCCAAAGAGATGCCGCTGTCGTCAACCCTGATACTACTAGGTTGGGCCTTACTAATATTGCTCCTGCCGCTAAAAATCCAATCCCGTTAATAACCTGTGCTGCTAATCGTGCCGGGTCGTAACGAACGTTAGGATGGTCAATCCACTCTAAAAATCCGTAAATTGATAATAGCATCAACAAACAACTTCCCAACGAAACTAGTAAATGCGTTTTTAATCCTGCAGTTTTATTTGAATACTCTCTTTCCCATCCAATTAGGCATCCAAGCAATGCAGATAAAAATAGACGTTTGACGAAAAGAAGATCATATGTGTTGATATGTAAGTCTAGGAAGTCCATTTACTTCCCCCTGTTCTTAAGTAGTTTGTTACTGGAGTGAAAGATAGAAAGATAGTTTAAAATGGGTATTTTATGTAAAAATCATACAAGAATTTAAATATTCCACTGAGGCTATATTTTTATGCTTACTATCAGTTAGTTAGTTTGTTTTTGAACAAAACTAACTTAATTAAAATATAAGCGTTTTCAATTAACTGGTCAATACTTTTTTAAAGAATTTTCTAAATCTTTATTCTTCAGTAAATTCCCTTTTTAAAAGAGAACAAAATAAAAAACTGATTTACCATGTAAACCAGTTTAAATAACAGTATCCTTTACTTGTGAGAAAGCGAAAGACATAATTCCTAGCGCCCCTATATTATCCTTCATACTATCTTTTTCAATCGCAAACTCTATGGGTGTAATATTTTTTATTTGCTCAATAATTACCGGTTTTAATAACATGAGCTGTCTCCCTGCTTCTCCTCCAATAATTAGCTTTTCCGGGTTTAATAAACTAATTATATTCGCTAGACCTAAACACAGTGTTTGGATAAATTGATCGACCAACAAGCGAGTTTCCCCATGTAGCATTTGATAGTTTTGAATAAGTTCATTGAAAGGAGTAGGTATTTTCTCAAATGCGAGAAGTGAAGCTTTTTTATCAAACGTTCCAAATTCACTTAGCTTGTTTCTCTCCATATTTTGCAAGTCTGACTCGAACGCAAAATAACCTATTTCTCCAGCCATGAAGTTCTTCCCTTGAACTAAACTTCCATTGGCCATAAATGCTGCCCCAATTCCTTTTTCAATTAAGACATAAGCAAAATCGTCGATATTTTTTGCATTTCCTAGCCATCTTTCACCAAGTGCTAAACAGTTGACATTATTATTAATAAAGATGGGTTTATCAAAAAAATCCTTCATGTACTTAGTTAAATGAATGTTTTCCCAATGCAGTTCTGGTGAATCAATAACAATTCCTTCAGCACTATCGGTTATTCCGGGAATGCAAAATCCGATTGCAATAATTTGCTCAACTGAAATAGTGGACTCTAAAATACATTTTTGAATGGCATCGCGAATATCATAAAGTTCTCTTGCGTGAGCTACACTTTTGGTGAATACTACATTCCCATCTAGGTCGGCAATACACACTGTTACCTTTTCGCTTTTAATTTCAACACCAATTCCATAAGCTGAAGCCGGATTAAACCCTAACTGAATAGCGCGTCTTCCACCTTCCTTTGTAGATTCACCATATCCTTGTTCTACAACAAATTTTTTTTCAATTAATTGATCTACAATGGATGATACTGTTGAACGACTAATTCCCAGGTTACGAGAAATTTTCGCACGACTTATTGGTTGCTCGTTTCTTATCGTTTCTAATACAAGCTCCCGATTGATTTTCTTAATTAATTCAATATGACCTATTTTCATAGAAAACCTCTCAATAAAACTATTTAATAGTTCCATCATAACTCACGACTACTATTAAATGTAAGATACCATTTTTAATATTATGAAAGCTAGTTTTCTGTTTATGAGTAAAATAATAGCTCTAAAAGTAGAAAAGACCCTTGGAAAATTTTATTCCTAAGAGCCTTTTTTATTAGGGAGCAAACATCTGGTGTTTTTATTAGTAATCTAAACTCTAATCTTACTTAAGTGTCCCAGTATCTCCTGATGCACTCCTCCATTGCTGCACATATAGTGTTTAAATGACAAATCAAAAGGGCTACCATCTAACTGAGTCACGGTTCCACCTGCTTCTTCTACTAGTAGTGTGCCTGCAGCAATATCCCAAACATTTAGGCCTGGTTCCCAGAAGGCATGTAATCTACCTGCAGCAACATATGCACAATGTAGTGCTGCAGAACCAAAAACTCGTATATTTCTACATAGAAGACCAAGTTCCTGAATTCCTCTAAGTACTTCACTTCGATTATGTTCAAGCTCAGACGGGAAGCCTGTAGCTAACACGCTTTCTGCCAGCTCCGTCCCTGAAGCAACTTTTAATGGGACATCATTCAGATAAGCTCCCTTGCCCTTTTCTGCCCAGAACATTTCATCATTACTAGGGTTATAGATTACTCCTGCTTGAATTTCCCCATAGCAGATTAAAGCAATTGAAATAGTGTAGTTAGGAAGCTGATGTACATAGTTTGTTGTACCATCGATTGGGTCGACTACCCACACATAAGGCTCTGTTTTCATTTTTTCAATGAAACTTTCCTTGCTCTCATGCGAAAGAAAGATACTTTCTTCTCCGTGCACCTGGTGGTCCGGAAATGCTTCAAGTATTCTTTCACGAATGAGTGTTTCGGATAGTTGATCCATTTCTGTGACCAAATCAACCGCTGAACCTTTTTCTTCAATTGAATATTCTGTGCCAATTCGTTTCGTTAACATTTCACCAACTTCTCTTGCTGCTTTTATACCGACTCTTACCATTTCCATCAAAGATACTCTCCTTTACGGTTAGCGTTTCTCTAAAAGACTTACACATTCCTTTTTGAGATGTAGGGTAATTTCTTCTCCATTACTTTTCATTCCATTTTTGATATGTTCATAATCCGTAAAGGTAATTAGAGTTTCCCGACTAAATTCAATGTCGTATTCAACACTATTACCGAAATAGGTTACTCTACGTACAATTCCTTTAAAAGATCCTTGGTCATCAATTTTCCAAAATTCCGGTCTCACAACGCAGTCTACCTCATTTCCTTCGTTGACGAAAAATTGAGGGTCGCGGTTGATTGAGATTACATTATCTAAAAGTTTAATTGTCACTTCAGTAGAACCAACATCTACTACCGAAGCCGGTATGAAGTTTGCTTTCCCCATAAAATCCGCTACGAAGTGATTTTTAGGTTTAATATAGATGTTATGCGGGCTATCTGCTTGCTGGATTTCCCCCTTGTTCATAATGACAACTTTATCAGAAATAGCCATTGCTTCTGTTTGATCATGTGTCACATATAGGCTAGTAATACCTAACCGCTGCTGAAGCTTCCGTAGTTCATCTCTCATATATTCTCGCAATTTCGCATCCAGGTTAGATAATGGCTCATCAAATAGTAATACCTTTGGTTCCGTTACAATTGCACGAGCCAATGCAACACGCTGTTGTTGTCCACCTGATAATTGCGCAGGTAACCGATCCTTGAACTCCTCAAGGTGCATTAAGGCAACAACGCGATTTGTTCGTTCCACAATCTCTTCCTTTTTCAGTTTTTTAATCTTTAAGCCATATGCTATATTTTCATAGACTGATAGATGCGGGAATAACGCATAGCTTTGAAATACCATTCCAACATCGCGCTTGTTTGGAGGTACCATTGAAACATTTTTATCACCAATGATAATGTCCCCTGAAGTCGGAAATTCAAATCCTGCTAACATACGAAGTGTTGTGGTTTTCCCACAGCCTGAAGGACCAAGTAGAGTCACCAATTCACCCGCATTAATTTTTAAATCCAGATTTTTAACAGCTACAAAGTCATCTCCACCACTTTCAGATGGAAATCTTTTAACTAATTGTGAAAGCTCTACTGGTGCTGAATTCACCTTAACTGGTACTTCTATCATGTTAAGACAACCTCCGTTTCTTTGATCCTAGTTGATTTACAAGTAATTCTAGTAATCCGATGACTGTTAAAATGATTACGATTAGAATAATACAGTATGCAGCTGCTGCTCCTAGGCGGCTTGCCTCTACTTGAGAGAGAATTGATACAGTCATCAGGTTCCAGCTAACTGAAACAAGGAAAATCACTGCACTTATTGAGGTCATCGAGCGAACAAATGAATAGACAAGCCCAGAGAAAAAGGCTGTTTTCATTAATGGTAATGAAATTGACCAAAACGTTTTAAATGAGTTAGCCCCCAAGATTGTAGATGCCTCTTCAATCGATTTATCTACCTGCCTCAAACTATTAGTACCTGCTTCAATTCCAACTGTAATGTTCCGGAAGGTAAATGCAATAATTAAAATCGCAGCTGTGCCTGTTAGTACCAATGGTTTACTATTAAAAGCCAATATGTACCCAATCCCAACAACTGTTCCTGGAACAGCAAAAGGTAAAATGGTAGCAAACTCCATCAGCTTTTTACCGACAAATTGCTTACGAATTAATAAAAACGCTATAATCATTCCTAAAATACCTGTTATCGGAGTTGATACTAGTGCTAAAAACAGTGTATTTTTTATTGAATCTGATCCAATTGTGAAAATATATCGGAAATGATCTAGAGTTAATGAATTATTCACACCCCATACCTTCACGAATGAACCCCATAATACAGATCCGTAGAATAATAGAACTGCTCCTGTTATAAGGCTACAAAATGTAAATAACGGAACAACTATGTATTTTTCATGAATTTTAATCGAACTTTGACTTGGCTTACCGGTAACGGTTACGTATGATTTTTTACTAATCCAATATTTTTGGATAAAGTATGCCGTCATCGAAGGGAGTAATAAAGCTACTGCTAAAAATGCACCTGAACGCAAATCATACATGCCTGTGATTTGTAAATAAGCTTGTACGGCTAAGGTTTGATATTCCCCCGCAATTACCATTGGGTTTCCAAAGTCTTCAATAGACTTAATAAAAACAAGCAGTAACGAACTTAATACACCTGGAACTGCTAACGGAAATGTAATTGATTTAAAAACATCCCAGCGTGATGCCCCTAAATTGAGTGCCGCATCCTCGACCGACGAATCGATTGATTCTAAGACTCCTCGTAAATTCAAATATGCAATTGGAAAAAAGGCTAACGTTTGAATGAAAAGTAAACTTCTAAATCCATAAACGTTTGAATCTTCTAAGCCAAACAGCCCATTTGAAATCACACCATTACGACCAAATAGGAGAATGACAGAAAGAGCAATTACAAATGGTGGGGAAATGATAGGAAGTAGTGCAATTAAATGAAAGAACTTTTTCCCCTTCATTTCTGTCCTAGTGACTGCAAATGCAAAGATAAAGCCAATAATGGTTGCAAAAATGGCGGCGATTATACCAAGCTTTATACTATTCCATAACGCATGTAGGAAAACATTACTCGTTGCCGCTTTTGATAGGACTGAAAGATCAAACCCGTTTTCACCTATTACTGTAGCTTTTAAGACCTGAAAAATGGGATAGATTGAAAAGATAAATAAGGATAAAAAAATGAGTATGACTAAAAGTAAAAGAAGAGGTTCTTTCGTCAATGATTTCATTTCTTTTTTCTTTATGGTTAGTCTATGTTGAAGATTTTGCGTGTTCACTTTTGCCAATTAAGTCCACTCCCTTCATGTTACTATTAGTGAGATAACAATTGTTATCTCACTAATTTCTAACCTGTTATTCTTTTGCAGCCTCTTGGCCAACTACTTCTTCTTCAAATCTTTTTAATAAACGGCCACGGTTTTCCCCTGCCCAAACAGCATCGTATTCTATTACTTCTAGCTCCGATAAGCTAACTGCACCATCAGGAACTGCAGCATCTGGATGAACTGGCAGACGGAATGAATTAGACTTTGCATAAAGGTCTTGTGCTTTCTTACTTATGGACCATTCAATAAATTTCTTTGCATTCTCAACTTCGTCTTTTGGACCATTCTTGATTAGCGCTACTGCTCCAACTTCATATCCAGTACCATCTTTCGGGAATGATAATTCTATTGGATATCCTTCATGCTTCGGAGCTAAAATATCATGTGCAAATGAAATACCTACACCAGTCTCACCTAGACCAGCTTGTTTCGCAGGTGCCGAACCTGATTTTGTGTACTGACGCATATTTTGGTCTAGTTTTTTAGCGTATTCTATTGCTTCATCTTCTCCAATTAATTGTACTAGTGTAGCAAATACAGTATAAGCTGTACCTGATGATGCTGGGTGAGCCATTGTAATTTCACCTTTAAATTCTGGCTTTAATAAATCTTCCCAGCTTGCTGGCGCTGTAAGACCTTTCTTACTTAGCCAATCAGCATTACTAGCAAATCCAAGTGCCCCAACATAAATTGGAGTCCAAACCCCTTTTTCATCAGCAAAGTTTTTAGGTAGCTTATCTGCTCCTTCAGGTTGAAATTCTTCTAGTAATCCTTCATTTACAGCTGCTACGAATGTGTCAGATGGACCACCAAACCACACAGATGCTTGTGGATTCTCCTTTTCCGCTTGAAGTCTTGCTAACGTTTCCCCAGCTGATAGACGAACAAATTTCACATCTAATCCTGTTTCTTTCTCAAATTCTTCGATATAAATAGCAACTTCCTGCTCAGGAAAAGCTGTATACACAGAAACAGTTTTTGACTTTGGTGAATCTGATGAACCATTCGCATCGTCAGAACTACAGCCCGCTAATGCAACACATACAATCATTAAAAGACTTACGAAAAACAATACACCTTTTTTCACTACTTTTTCCCCCTTTTTTAGATAGCGCTTTCATTTTTACTATTAAATTGTTGATATAAAATGTCAGCTATAGCGTGGTGCTCATGATGTACAGTCTTCTTATATGTTGCGTTCTTTAGTTGCTCATGACAATTTTCAACAAGATAACCATGGGTTGCGACTTGCAGCATTGATACATCATTCAGATTATCCCCAACCGCAATCGTTTGAAGATCACTTCGTTGTAGATATCGCACTAGTTCTTGGAGAGCATTTCCCTTAGAAGCATTTATAGGTAAAATTTCTAAATAAGTTGTTTCTGAATAAATAAGTTCACAGTTAACTCTAGATTGAAGTACCATTTTTTCGCAATATTGCAAAATCTCTTTTGATGAAGAGATAAGAAGAACCTTTGTAATTGGTTCTGCAAGTATCTCCTCAGGAAGTACTTTGCAAATCACACCATCCTTCTTTTCGTGAGCTCTGACAATCTCGTTTCGGTTGTGAGTATAGACGTCTCCATCCTTATAAAGCAAAAAACCAAGCTCCTTATGAAACTCTTTTTTCATAAGCTGTTTAGCTAGTTCCTCATAATTCTCAAGCTGTCTTTCAAATATCACTTTTTTTGAGAGAGGGCTATAAATCTTAGCTCCATTATATAAAATAACCGGGATATCGATTTGAAGTTCATCGATAAACGGAAGTACTGATTGCTCCATTCGTCCCGTTGCTAATGTGAATAGCCCACCTTGTTCTTTAAAGAATTTAATCGCCTTCTGATTCTCTTCACTAATTTGTTGATTTCGATCCAATAAGGTCCCATCTAGGTCTGAAACAAGTAAGGTATTTTTCAAACAGTCGTCACCACCCTACAAGTTTTTCTTTCTACTAGCTTGGCTTTTAATAGTACAGAATCGTTTTCCTCTGAACCATTAATCATTGAAAGTAACAAATCCGCAGCAAATCTCCCCATCTTCTTTCGAGGCTGCGCCATAGTTGTTAATTGAATCCAGTACAAGCTTGAGAATACTAAATCGTCAAATCCAATGATTGAAATTTGTTCTGGTACCTTAATATCTTTAATAGCTAACCATTCTAACGCACCGATTCCGAGTAAATCATTACTCGCAAATACAGCTGTCAGCTGTGGATTTTTTTCATGTAATTTCTCCATCGCATTTCGACCAGATTCAATTGTTCTTCCCGCAACCTCAATTGAATTATCAGTAGGCGTAAGCCCATGTTTTTGCATTGTATCCATATAGCCTCTTAATCGTTCTTTACTAACAAATGAATCCTGGGTCATTGCGAGGAAACCTATATCTCTATGACCGTTTTCGATTAAGTAACTCACCGCCTCACATGCCCCAGTGTAATGATCCACATCCACAAAAGGTGCATTAACCTCAGCTGGAGTTCTTCTCCGTAAAAACACGATTGGAACTTCCAAGCGGTTCAGTAACGAAATGAGCTCTTCATCGACGTGATCTGGTGTAACGATGACACCATCCATTTTTCGTTCAAAGACACTTTCAATAAATTGAAGTTCTTTTTCTTTATTTCTCATCGTATTTCCATATACAACCTGATATCCACTATTTGTAAAAATCTCTTCAACCCCAACTGCGATATTTGAAAAGAATGGGTCTGCAATATCAGGAACCATTAACCCAACCGTAAAGGTTTTACGTTGAATTAAACTTCTGGCAATACTATTTGGCCGGTAATTAAATTGTTGTGCAGCTTCTAACACTTGTTTTTTCGTCTCTATATGTATATCTGAATGGTTGTTTAAAGCCCTCGATACAGTTGATACAGATACTCCTAAATGTTTTGCAAGATCTTTGATGGTTACAATGACAATGGACCTCCTTCCTTTGGTTTGAAGTTTGAATAATGAAGTTTCGGAAACGTTACCGGAAACGTTCCCAATTCAAATTCTATAATTTTGACAAATTAATGTCAATATATAATTTTCTGTATATTTTTTATTTTTACAATTATCTTTTAAAAATACTATAACAAATGTTATTTCAAAACAATAAAAAGGCCATTTTGTATAAAATGGCCTCATCTTTATCCTTTTACAGAACCCGCACTAAGTCCACTTACAACTTGTTCCTGAAGGGCAACGAATACTATGATACTCGGGAGAATAATCATCGTGATTGCAGCAAACAGTGCTGTATAATCATAGCTAAACATAGATGTGAAGTAATTTAATACGAGGGGCAGTGTCCTCGACTCTTCACTGGAGGTCAATGTTAAAGCAAATAAAAACTCATTCCAACAGTTAATAAATTGTATAATTGCAGCTGTTGCAAATCCAGGTCTCGCTATTGGAACTGTTATTGTAAAGAAAGTTCGAATAAAGCTTGCTCCGTCTATGTATGCTGACTCCTCAATTTCTTTTGGAATTGTAAGGAAAAAACTTCGCAATACAAAAAGTGTAATTGGTATTCCAATTGCTGTGTAAACCAATATTAATCCAAATTTTGTATCGTACAAGCCTATACTGCCCATCACTTTATATATGGGTTGTATTAAAGAAGTAATTGGAATGAACAACGACACAGATAATAAGGCTAATAATAAATTAATTACTTTTGATTTTACTCTGGCAAATACATAAGCAGCCATCCCCATAAAAACGAGATTCAGGATTGTCGCTGCAATCGCAATAAAGACACTATTACCCATAAATTTAAATAAAGGTGAAATTGTCAGTGCTGTCACATATCCATCAAAATTAATGGATGTTGGCAGTGCTAAAGGAGAAGTCATGATTTCCCTTGTTGTCTTAAAGGAAGAAATGAGTACCCAAAAGATTGGAAGAACCGATATAAATCCTATGATCACCAGAAAGATGTACATTAGTGTTTTTAATGATATTGTAGTTATTTTGGCTCTAGTTTTCATGCTCACCTCTCCTTTTTGTTACACATCAGATTGTCCAAATCTAAATAATCGTGTTGTTGCAAGAATTATAATAAATCCAAATATGATCAGCAGTGTTCCAATTGCATTTGCATATCCGTAATCATTTAGCATCATTGCAGTTTTGTATAAATATAGAGGGAGATTTAATGTCGAATCATTTGGCCCTCCGTTTGTGGTTAGAAATATTAGTTCAAATTCCTTTAACATACTCGTTGCAGCTAAAATGACACTTATCCCGATTACATTGCGTAGCTGTGGCAGCACAACCCGCAAATTGATTTGGAGTTCAGTTGCCCCATCAATTTTAGCTGCTTCATACAATGATTTTGGAATCGTAGATATTTCTGCCATTACAATAATCGTGATAAGAGCTGCGAAAAATAACCAACCACTTGTTACAGACCAAAATGAGGTAGTTGGGTCATAGTACCAATTGACATTAAAATCTTCAAAACCCAGCAATTTTACGAAGGAATTTATTAAGCCCATTTGGGGATTAAATACATAGAGTAATAGCATTCCTCTTGCTGCATTTGAAATAATAATTGGAATCATATATGAGGTTCTAATGAATTTCCATCCAACAGGTTTGCTTGATAGGATAAGGGCAACTAACACCCCTAATGCAACGTGGAACGTCCCTTGAAGAATGACCCATATAAACGTATTTTTAAAAGCAATTCCAAATTCACGATCTGAAAACATGGTAATATAGTTTTCAAACCCTATAAATCTCATAGGTTGTGTAAGTTTCCATTCAAAAAAGGAAGTGACAAATACATTAAGTACTGGGTATCCAAATATTAATAAAAATAAAAGAACAGCTGGTGTCAAAAAGACTGTGTACCATATACGGTTTGCTCTCAAGATGATTCACCTCCAACTTATAGCTTACAAACAATCGAAGGACCGTGAAATCTGTATCCAGAACCCAGCCCTTCGACCGATAAAAAATTTATTTCGACTACAAATTACTCATTTTTTAGTGACGCCTCTGTTAGTTTCTTTGCTGCTTCTTCAGGAGTTAATTGGCCATTTGCTAATGCAGGGTAGATATTACTCACTTCATTAGTAACATTGTTATACCAAGTTTTTTGATAGTATAGAATACGATTTTCTGCATCCTTAGCTTGAACGAGGAAATCAGCTAATACTGGGTATTTCTCTTTTACTTCGTCAGTAATTTCTACTTTAGGCGAATCTGGCAACTCACCTTTTAATAATAACATTTCGTATTGACGTTCTGGGCTAACTAGCTCTTTCAAGAATTCAAATGCTGCATCTTGATGTTCTTTGTCCTGCGATAGAATATAGAATCCTTTTTCAGGAGTATCAAATACCGTTTGTTCCGGGAATAGCGCAACTCCCACTTCCTCCGCTAAACCTTCTTTTGCTTTTGCTGGATCATCAAAGTCACCAATCATCCAAGGACCATTTGCGATCATAGCTGTTTCTCCATTTAAGAAGTGCATAGCAGCTGTATCATATTTTGCACCAATAGCATCTTGTGTTGTATAGTCTTGAAGCATTGTTTGAACTTTTGTTAATGCATCTACAATGTACGGTTTATTAAAGTCTGTTGGGAAATAGGTATTCATAAACTCTAATCCCTCTGAACCACTACTTCCAATCATCGCATTGAACCACAGTGATGTAATCCACCCTGTTTCAGCTGTATCTAATGAAAGTGGTGTAATTCCGGAAGCTTTCAACGTTTCAAATTGCTCAAATAATTCATCCCACGTTTTCGCAGGAGCATCAATTCCAGCCTTTTCAAACAATGTCTTGTTATAGAAATATCCAATTAAGCCTTTGAAGTTTGGTAGACCGTGTACTTCACCATCAAATGTATTTACTTCCATTGATGCTGGATCAAATTGTTCTTTGAACTCTGGATTTTCTTCTAAGTAAGGTGTTAAATCAACTGTTTTACCAGCTTCATAAGCAATATCTAAAAGACCTTGAGGTGACATTCCGATATCAGGAAGTTCATCCGATTGAAGAAGAAGCTTCATTTTATCAACATAGTTTTGTTCTCCAGCAATTTCTTCTGTGACAACCTTAATTTTACCTTTGTGCTCGTTATTGAAATCTTCAACAACTTTATTAAACCATTCTGCATGTGGATCTGTACCAACATACATATGAGGGAAACGGATAATGATTTCACCATCTTTTGAAACCTTTTCCCCACCACTTTCCTTCGAACATGCTGTGATGAACACTAGTAGTAGACTCAACAATACAAATGTTGCCGCTTTCAAAGTCTTCTTCATAATAAACCCCCTACTTTTTTTGATTTTTTTACATTTCAAAAAGCTAATTCTATAAATCTATATTACTAGTATGAACCCCCTCCTCTATCAGAATCAGGAGTTCATAGGAAAACCAAAATAACCTTTATACCTCAACCTTCTTAGTTGAAAACTGTGGCAGGTAATCGGCATGCACCTGTAAATACTCATCTAGAATTGCTTTTGCAACTGTAAATGACGGCACTAATGGATGAACAGTTAGTGCATTAAGCGCAGCTTCATAGTCGCCTTTTACAGCTGCCTCTACTGTTAATCTTTCATATGTTTTGACAGGTTTAATCAGTGACATCGCCACATCAGGAACTTCACCAATAGCCAATGGGAAATAGCCATTTTTATTTACAAGGCAAGGTACTTCAACTACATCGTCATCATGAAGTCCAGCTATTGTTCCATTATTTGGTACATTAAGGGTTAATATTTGTTGTTTATTATTCATGATACTTCGAATTACATTTAATGCGAGGCCCTCATATCCTTCTTCTTCAAATGTAATGTCAACCTTTTCTTCATGCTCGAATACATTATGAACATTTCCAGATGTTTCTCGGGACATGTAAGTTGAAGATCTCGCTTCTAAAGTTACATTATAGTCATCAACCGCTTCTTCAATCTTTCCTTCCTTTATAAGAGCGGATAAACGCGCAAATAGTGGACGACTTAGTTTTACAATTTGTTCCCCTCGGGTTTCGTTCGACTCATTAATATTTTTTACAGCCTTATCATGGTAGTAGAAATAATAGAGGTACTCATTTGGAAGCATACCTACGTTACGAATTAATTCTGCATCGAAAAAACTGAATATATGTGCAATATTTGAAAGTTTTTCATAGTTTGCTAGAATCTCAGGAAGCTTCTCTTCCCCATCAACAAGTACAGAAGGTACCCACCCTAAGTGGTTCAATCCAAAATAATCTGCTTGTAATCTTGTATGTGGAACATTTAGAAATTTACAAAGTGAATTTTTAATTCCTGCATGCGCATCGCAAATGCCAATTACTTTGTTATGGTGTCCGTATGTATTTAATGCTTGAGCTAGTAGGCCAGATGGATTCGTGAAATTTAAAAGCCATGCATTTGGCGCTAATTCATTAATAATTTTTGTGTATTCAATCATAACAGGAATTGTTCGCAACGCCATCGCAAAGCCCCCTGGCCCTGTTGTTTCCTGACCGAGCACTCCATGTTTTAATGAAACACGCTCATCATTAATACGAGACTCTTCTTGACCAACTCGAATTGCTGAGTAGATAAAGTCTGCGCCAGCAATCGCTTCTCGAACATCAGTTGTGAAGGATACTTTGAACGGATTGTTATTTTTACTAACTAAATATTGAGCAATTGTTCCAATGGTTGTTAGTCTTTCATTGTCCGTGTCAAAGAGTACTACTTCATCTATTTGAATATCCGTATGTTTAAATAATCCATTAATTAGCTGTGGAGTACGAAATCCTGCTCCACCAAGCACCGTTAGTTTCATGAAATCTCCTCCATAGTCCTTGTTGTTCCTTACTCTTGTAAAAATTCTTTTTTTACTTTATCCCAATGAGGGGCATTTGTCGTCCCACCCATTCCTTCAACCGAGCAGCCACCACAAAAGTTCCCTAATCGAACAGCTTCGCTCAATGGTAAGTCCCTAAGAATACCTGTTATTACACCAGCTGAAAAAACATCTCCTGCACCTGTTGTATCAATAGGCTTTCTTTCAAATCCTGATATAGTTGTCACTGCACCACCAGTTTTCATCATGGCACCTTCTGCACCAAGTTTGATAATAATTGTATTTCCAGGGTTTACTACACTTAATGCGTTGATTGCCTTTTCCGGCGTTGTCTCACCAGTAATCACAAGTGCCTCTTTCAAATTGGGGGTAAATAGATCTCCCTCGTGTATTAATTCCTTTAGTTTCTGACTCTGTAGCCATTCCTCGTCCCAGCTAACATCCAGGGAGACAAAGATACCTTTTTCTTTTGCCTTTTTAATAACGGAAAGTGAGTCAGGACCAGTCCCCGTATGAAGCACTTTCGTTTCTACCTTATCTAAAATGGTATGTAAATAGTTTTCTAGACTAATGTCACTAATATCGTCTTGATATGAAATAAAAGAGCGGTCTCCACCGTAGTTTAACCCAACAGATAATGCTCTCAATGGCCGATTTATTTCATACATTAGCTCAGTTGAAACACCTTCCGTATGTAAACTATCGATAACAAATTTACTTAAAAAGTCATTTCCGATCGGAGAAACAATTGCAACCCTCATACCTAGTCTAGCTAGGGCAACCGCCGTGTTGTAAACGCCTCCACAAGTGAATTCAAAAGCACCACAATATACTTCTTCTCCCGGGTTTGGCATTCTCGGAATGGATGAAAAAATAACATCTGTTGACACTTGTCCAGAGACAATCACATCGTACTTTTCCATAACTCAGCCCCCCTTTACTATTAAATTAGTATTTATCTATCTATTTATTTGTTGTGTTGTTATTACAACTATATGGTAACCTAATGAAACTTATGAGTCAATAAAGAATATTAAAAATTGTTTATAAAGTCCATATAATCCTTTATACCTAATAATTATAAGATCTGACTATCTAAATTAAAGGGTAGTCCGAACATAAGAGTTGTTAATTTGTTATAACATTATACCAATACCAATATAGAAGAGTTAAATATACTTATAGCCTATAATCTATTCTATTTTCCTACTATATTTTCGGTACTCACCAGGGCTCATTCCTACCTCTTTTTTAAATATCCAGTTGAAGTGAGTGACATTGTTATAACCTACCTCACCTGCTATTTCAGTTACTAGTAACAAGGTATTGGATAGAAATTTTTTAGCATGTCTAATTCTTTTAGAGGTTATGAACTCTGTCAATGTTACGCCAGTCACTCGTTTAAATTCTCTACTTAAATAGGATGGATTGACAGACAGTTGATTTGCCAGTTTAGCTAATTTTATTTCTTCATGATAATGTTCGTTTATGTAATCTAACGCTTTAGAGACAAGTACATTTAATTGAAATGAATATTTCTCATATAAGGGTGGAATCTTCTTTTTTTGAGTATGCTTCCTTTTTAAGAGGATAATAAGTACGTTAAGCAAACTTGCAATCGAACGAATAGAGTCTTCTTGACTTTCTTCATATTCCTTTTGCAATTGCATGAAAAGGCATTCCAGAAAAAACTGGTCCTCTCTATTTGCTTTGATCTTATGTGTAAAACCAGGTGGACGAAGATTGAAAATGGTAAGAGGATCATCAGCTAAGCTATCCGTTTTTAACATTTGAATAATACTTGGGTGAAACATCAAGATTAATGCCTCAAAGGGCTCACCATCTTTTATTTCGCTTTTATGTAGCTCTTTACTGCCAATAACAAATGTATCTCCCTTTTGAAAATGGTAGACATTATCACCTATGAACATGCGACCTTGCCCACTTAATGCATAAAAGATTTCTAATGAATCATGCCATTCAAATGGCATTTTCCAATCTCCTTTATTTTTGTCAACAAAGATTTGAAACTCGAATGGCTCTTGAAAGGTCTGTAATGCTCTTGGTAAATTCGACACTTAGACATCCCTCATTTTCTGGATTGGTTTGTATTTCGAATTATACTTCTCCAACTATAGGGGTTTGCGGTGTTCTTAACTACTTTTGAGGATAAGGAATTATTGTCCCAAAAAAACGACTTCATTACATTATATTGCGGCTATGTTTAAGAGTGGACAAATACTTTCTTAATTAAAAAATAAGTTGTTTAACAAATTATGTAAACCCATCAATAGATTCATTTGAGCATATTCATTTTCAAAAACAATGGAATAACCTAAATAAGGAGGCTCCTTTTGTTGTCTACTTTATAATTTTTTTATTGATTCTAAACAGTTATACATATTAGTATTTTTCATAGTAGACATAATTTTCAAATTCCCCTTCGAAACAAACGAAGGGGAATCTTCTAAATCTATTTACGTAATGAGTAAGAGAATGCTTTTGTTTTGCCATCGTGAGTTTCGTAAGAGATTAATAGATAGCTGTTCTCACCTTGCTCAGCAGATGGATAATCCAATACAACCTCACTTTGTTGTTTAGCTTGTAGATTAACAGTTTTACTGTCTACAATTCTGTTATTTGACCAAACAAATACGTTAGCCTTACCTGTCGTTTTGGCATTTAATTTTACTGCTACTCCGTTTGATGTAAGTTTCGGTTGACCGACAATCTGCAAGCTATTTTTATCAGCTGCCACCCCGCTTGCAAGCGGAACCCCATTTACAGATGATTGTAAAATAGATTGTGGTGATAGCACACTTTGTGTTACATCCGTTGGAATAATTGCCTCTTTTGGCTCAGCTGGATTACCAGTTGGTTCATAACCATCTACATATCCGCGGCCCCAACGATATGGGTCACCCTGAACACCCCGGAATGTTGACCAACCAAGTCTTGTTTGACCCGTTTTATCTTGTGTGTCTGAATCATAGATAAAAATATTAAATGCTAGCTTTTCAGGATCAATCTCTGTCGGAAGTGCTGAAAATGGAATTTTTGCTTCAATTGTATATCCACTATAGTTTTCCAGATCTAGTGTTGAAGCAATCTCCATACCAGGGGCAGTATCTTCTATCGGCCCTTGGAAGTTGTCAGCATCACGGTAAGCAGCAGGTGTACCGCTCGTCGTTGTCGGGAAGATACCTACCTTGAATGTAGAAGAGGTATTTTCCGAGCCTCCCTGTGGATCAATTGTGATCTCTACTGAGTCTGTTCTCCAGTGGCGTTTCGCATCGCTTTCTTCTAATACAGTACCGAGAATGTCATCTTGAACATGTACATAAAAATATAATGCTTCATCGTGCCAGCTAACCTTGGCACTACCGGATCCGTCAGCGGCTGAACTTGGATTTGTTCCTTCCCAAACCCTGCTTAAATCGATTTCGTCTTGACCATATTCATGGTCATGCGCGTCTCCATCTACGGTAGGAGCATTTGCAGCTTGAGAAATCGTAGTTACTGGGACTAAGTTAATACCGGCTGTTGCAGCTTTTTCTTTACCATCAACCTTGGTTGTAATTGTAAAATTATAATCTCCGCTTGAGCCACCCTCATTAGATGTCTTTAGAGAAGGATCTGTGTTTACGACAATAAATTGAACCGCTTTCATTTCATTCGGCTCTAAAGAAACTGTTTTTGTTGCTTCGTCTGATGCAAAGCCGGCAGGTAACTGCAAGGAAACCTCTCCTGTCTTTGCTAGATTGCTGTTATTTTCTACTTCAATTTGAATCGTCTTTGTTTCCCCTGTTCCCATTGAAAACACAGGCTTAATTAAGCTCTCAAGATTTTGTACGCTATGCTCTACTGCCCATTCCTGGAATTGCTTAACGTGGGAAAGTGGTTGCAGATTCGCTTCAACGTCTGAAACTCCCTCTACTACCTTACTTGAATAGCCTACTTTTGAATCAATTGACATCTGTGCATGTAAACGATATCGTTTCGTTTCTAAATTAGTTGGAGCTGTTACCTGAAATTCAATTGTCTTTGATTCACCTTTACCGATCTTTTCGATATTTGTTTCCTTTGTGTCTTTCACAGCCCAACCTTCAGGCAATTCTGGTAGGATATTAACACCTTTTAGGTTTTTGTTGCTATTGTTTGTTACATCTACAGCCATTGTAAATGTTTCTCCCACGCTTATTTCATAGTCTGAGGTAGTAACAAACAATTCCACACCAAGTGGTATACCATTTTCTTCAGAATAAAGCGCTCCTTCTAGAAGTGCAATTGAACTCGTATTGTCTTTTAAAGTAGGAACTCGGGTATCAATCTCGGTAAATGTATCGCAGCCTAATGCATTTGGGTCTGCGGGTACATCACCAAATCCTCCCCAGCCTTGAGATACATACATTCTTTGTGAGTCACGCTCAAGCTGTCCCCATGTTTTATTATGCTTTTCAGATACTTTACCACTCCATACACTATATACCTTATCTGTTGGCTCAGTTGGAACAAATGAGCGTTCACAAACTAAACCATTACCATTTGCCCCAGCTGTACCAGAAGCACCGCGATATGCTATTTTCTTAACGCTCCAAGGTTCTAATCCCTCTTTAGTTAACTGCTCAGGGAATACGTTCGGGTCTGCCGCAGCATAGAAAGCCTCAACAGCCATTCTCGCAGCGTATTGATGATGTCCATGGTTTCCAGGTGTCGGCGATGGATTCATCGTAAAGATAACCTCAGGTTTGGTCATTCGAATTGTTCGTACAACCTTTTCTAAGGTAGAGTCATGGCTCCATACCTGCTCTGTTAGGGGAGCGCTTACATTATAGTAAAAATCAACCTTATCAAGATTAAATACATTTTCAATTCCAGCTAAACCTACTGCATCTCTTTCTTCTTTCTCACGCAGTATTCCTAAATCAGGACCTTCTTCAGGACCAACTGCATTACCTCCGCCTTCTCCACGGGTTATTGTCATTACACCCATGTCATAATCATATTCTTCAATCCATTGCCCATATGTAGACAATCCCCCTGCCTCATCATCGGGATGCGCCCCGATAAATAGCATATCAAGATCGACTGGACCCTTGTTCGAATCAGCAAAGGCAGTTCCAAAAGGAAGTAAACTGCACATCATAGTGAATGCTAGCGTTTTAGCAGTTAGAGAGGTTTTTTTCTTCATTTCATTTCCCCTTTCTCTTTTTTCTTAAAAAATATGAACCTCCTTTACTTTTATTTCTACCTCACTGTAAATGTTATAACAAATACGACTATCAAACTAATGATATTTTTACTAAAAATTTAGAAATATTTAGAATTATAAAAATAGTAAAAATGTCCTATTTATCCATTCTGCACATTGTTTTCAAGGGGTTCCTAGGCAAATTTTAAAGACTAGAAAATTATTCTTTCTTAAAATCCCTCTACCTTTTTTCGTAAATTTGTTATAACATTATAGCAAAAGAACGTTTTGTTGTATCTTATAGGTTATGGAGTGAGTAAAATGTTTAATAAACCCGGAACGGCTCTCTATTATTCCGTTAAGGAAGAAATACTCGAATCAATTAATTCTGGTACCTATCCGGTAGGCAGCCAACTTCCTACGGAAGCCGAACTTTGTAAAATATTCGATGTCAGTCGAACGACGATTCGACTAGCTTTACAGCAATTAGAACTTGAAGGAAGAATTAACAAAGTTCAAGGGAAGGGCACATTTGTTTCTAAACCAAAAATCAGGGAAAGTCTAACTCAAAATATTAGAAGCTTTTCTGAACAGATGAGGGATGCAGGTCTAAGCTCATATTCAAAGATAATAAGTATGGACGTAATACCTGCCACAGCTCTACTCGCTCATTCTTTGGAAATTGAAGAAGGTGATCCAATTATACAACTTGTAAGGCTTCGTTTTGCAGGAAAAGAGCCCTACCAATATGCAACCTCTTATATTCCATGGAAAGTTGCCCCAGGATTATTACATGATGACTGTTCTGGTTCTTTATTTCACTTACTTACGTCAAAGTATCAAGTACAATTATTAAAATCAATTGAAACACTCGAACCTATCATGCCTGATAAAAAGGTTTGCGAATTGTTGCATATACCAGAGAATACACCTTCCTTTTTAACAGATTCACTCACATATTCAACCGATAATGTTCCAATAGAATTTTCAACAACGATTGTTCGAGGAGATTTTGCAAAATTTGTATCAGAACGGTTTTATAAATCGTAATAGACCTAAAAACAGCTAAACTCTATTGGTTTAGCTGTTTTTTTATTTTTGTGGCTAATAGTCAAAATAGCGAAGAAAATAGTCAAAATTTTAAAAGAATTATACAACTTCTCCTTTTAAAATGGAGAGAAAAGGAGGAGTAAAAATGAATAATATGTTTCGCGTAGGATGTATTGGTACTGGTTCAATTTCAAATACCGCCCATATTCCCGCCTTTGTTTCCCTTCATAAGGAATTTCGGATTGTGGCCATTTATGATTCAAACCCTAAAAATGCAGAATCAACAAAAAGTAACTATATTAAGCTCATGAATGAAAAAGGAATTACAGTGGATTGGGATATACACCTGACAGAAAGTGCAGAGGAACTGCTGCAGCAAGTCGATGTTGTGGATATTTGTACATCATTACGCTTTCACTCTTACTATGCAGCGCTTGCATTAAAGCATAATGTTCACGCAATGTCTGAAAAGCCCATGGCACGTACCTGGTGGGAAAGTACCAGTGTTGTGGAAGCTGCAAAAAATACGAATTCACTATTTCAATTAAATGATGACAACTTATTCATCCCCCGTTATTTACACGTAAAGAATGTTATAGAAAGTGGAATGCTTGGTGATATTCAACAAATTTTCATAGCACGAGGGAAATCCTCTTCTGACAGAAGTTCGTGGTTTTTTGATCCCATAGAAGCCGGTGGTGGAAGTGTTCTCGATTATGGAACTCATGCTGTAACATCTACATGGTTTATGATTGGTTTTGATAAGATTCCACAAGAAGTCCGCTCTCTTGGTATACGCGTGAAGGACCGTACTCGGATCGTTGATGGTCAACTGAAAGAAATAAATGTTGATGATGATGCACATTTCAAAATTAGGTACCTTAATCCACTCAATGGTGACTGGATAAATGTAGTCATAGAGGCAACCTGGTCTTGGCCAGAGCTGGGCAAGGATGGTAGCGATGTACGTGGCTATATCGAGGTACAAGGTAGCGAAGGAACCGCAACACTTGTATTTGACGAGGATGATCAGGAATTTATTAAGATAACAAATCGAATGTATGGTGAACGCTGGCTTCCAATTAAAAGCTATGCTTCAGAAGACCTATCCTTTGAAGATGAATTATACCATTTTTATAAAACACTTGTTACTGGTAGCTCCTCTTTATTGGATGCTGAAAAAGGCGCAATGATAGTGAAACTTATTAACTGTGCTCAACTATCAGAACTTAGAGAAAGAAAAAGCATTACACCAGGTGAATTAGAAGAGTTTACAAATGAAATTGTTGATGGCATTGATGATTTTCTTGTCGCAGGTGATAAGATTTCTAAGGTTCTAAACAAACCATATGCATCTACTGCATCGTGAGGTGAGAACATGATTCATCATAAAGATCCTTTTGTTATCGGAGTAGATGTCGGTGGGACTAAAATTCAAATAGGCTCAGTTTCTATTGAGGGTCATGTTATTACTACTCAACGTTATGCGATGGACAAACGTAATCAGGATCATGCTGTCCACTCGGTACTATCAGCTCTTGAGGATTTTTTTAACACGCAGCTTCACAATAAAAAACCACTTGCAATTGGAATAGGTCTAGTTGGACACATTGATTATCAGCAAGGTATCTGGCTAAACGCTATAAATATTCCTATAAATAAGCCCGTAATGTTAGGAAAAGTGATACGAGACCTTTATGGTGTACCTGTCTATCTAGACAATGACGTGAATGTGGCAACACTTGCAGAACTAAAGTGGGGAATAGGGCGTTCTACTAACGACTTTATTTTCCTTAATATTGGAACCGGTATCGCTGCAGGCATTGTTTCAAATGCATCTTTAGTACGGGGTGCAGCAAATTACGCAGGAGAATTTGGCCATATGGTTGTAGATTCAAACGATGATATGAAATGTACTTGCGGCCAAACTGGATGTCTGGAAAAGGTCGCTTCTGGGGGAGGAATACTATCATCGACCAAGGAACTATTACCTCAATACCCAACATCCATTTTACATACGCATTCTGAGCAAGGACATTTATTGCCAAGTACAATTTTTGAAGCTGCAGAAAATGGCGATTTATTAGCATCACTCATAATGGAACGTGCTATTCGTGGTTTACAAATTGGTATTACGAATATCGTAAATCTACTAAATCCGGAATATATCGTAATAGGAGGTGGTGTCTTGCGTGAAACAAAGCTTCTCCAAAAATTGTCAGAGACTGTTTACTTACATGCATTACCGGTTTCTCGCAATGTATTAAAAAGCATTAGCTTTTCCCAACTTGAACCGGACAACGTTGGAATGATTGGGGCAGCAGGATTAGGCTGGTACCACTATAAGGGGGAATTTAAATGAAGGTAGAGATCGTAGATCCACAAACATTTGACGAAACAGCTGCACAGCAAGCAATTTCACAAATTGAAGTAAAATCAAACTCTCGGATTGGCTTTGCTACTGGAAACACAACAGTTGGCTTGCATCACGTATTAGCAGATACTATTAACAATCAAAAGGTTTGTATAGATAAGATAGCTGTATATAACCTTGATGAATACGTAGGACTGTCACAGGAGAATCCATTAAGCTGTTTTTATCGCATGAAAAATCAATTATATAATCGGATTGGATTATCACCTCAGCAAATTAACTTTTTAGACGGGGACACCCTGGATCCATCTGCGGAATGTCAAAGGTTTGAAGAGAGTATTAGAAATTCGGGTGGAATTGACCTCCAATTTGTTGGTATTGGACTTAATGGACATATTGGTTTTAACGAACCACATACCCCTTTTGAATCAACTACTCATGTGATTAACATTGATTTAACATCACGCACATCAAGGGTTTCCGATTTTGGCTCCTTAGAAAAGGTTCCTGCCCAAGGAATAACAATGGGAATAAAAACAATTATGATGTGCAGAAAAATAGTGTTACTTGCAAAAGGTAAGCATAAAGCTGAAATAGTAAAAAAAGCCTTACTTGGCCCTGTTACAACTGAAGTTCCAGCCTCAATCCTTCAATTGCATCCCAATATAACCGTGATTTTAGATCAAGAAGCAGCAGAGTTACTATGAATTTTTTATATTGACAGTCCTATGGTGATTAGGACTGTCTTTTTTATTTTTGACTCTTAATAGTAATTGATGCTTTCCTAAATTGCGCAGGAGACATACCCACTATTTCTTTAAATACTGTACTAAAGTACGAGGTATTACTGAATCCCGCATCATAGGCGACTTCGGTAATATTTTTATCAGTTTTTGTTAATAGATTTTTAGCAAATTCAACCCGTCGGGATGCTACAAATTGGGTAATAGTTAATCCCGTACTCTGCTTAAACTGGCGGCTCAGGTATGAAGGATTAATCCCAAGGCTATAGGCGATTTTAGATAAGTTTAACTCCTCTTTGAAGCGTTGATTTATAAGCCCAATGGCGTCAACCACCCCCCGCGGCAAACCTAACTCGGTAATAACTACATTACGTTTGCTTATGACAGTTTTACTAAAGATTCTGTTCAACTCGATTAATAATATATGGAGTAGCGATATTATATACCCTAGAGAATCGGCTTCCTTTATTTTATTCTCAACAAACATCGCATGGATGATAGACGTCAAACTCTCTCTAACTTCCTTTTCCAAAAACAACCTTTCTGGATAGTCTGCAAAGTTCAATTTGATAAATTGAAGTACATCCATGTTATCATGATTAGGAAAGTATTTTTGTAACTCTATAGAAAAAAGCACAATATAAACCTTAAAATCTTGTTGTGGTAATAGTTCCGTTTTATGTAGCTTGTGAGGTCCAATTACAAATAGATCACCTTCAGAGAAGGTATACACCTTATCCTCTATATAACATTTACCAGTACCAGATAACACATACATAATCTCGACCTGTTCATGCCACTCCCAAAGCATTTTCCAGTTGTTTTTCTGGTGGTCTAGCTTTATATCAATGTCCGTTAGTTCTTTTCTAGTTTGAAGATTCTCATAGTTTTGTATAGCCCAGCACCTCCCTTTAACACTATTAATACAAATATAGAAATAAACAAAATGATATATTACACTTATTATAGTAATATATAAGTAATAATTCTATATTTTCTGTTTTCTACTTTTTGCATGGGGTGAGTATAATGAGGTTTCTTAACAGCAAATTCTATAGCATTGCTGAAACATTGACCAATTTCTTTTTTCTAAATATTATTTGGTTAGTAATGTGTCTACCTATTTTTACGATTTTTCCAGCAACTGCAGCTATGTTTGGCGTGATTCGGCAATGGATTATAAACAAAGATACAAGTGTATTTCGAACTTTTTTTAAGATGTTTAAGGAGAACTTTAAACATAGTTTTATCATAGGTACAACTTGGATGATTTATCTTGGTGTTGCCACCATTGATTATTTAGTCATAAATCAATGGGATAGTTACGTAAAAACAATAATTGTGGCTGTATTATTGGCGATTGGTTTACTTTTGTCACTAGTTTCCATACGCGTTTTTCCAATGATGGTCCACTTCAACTTACCATTATCAGGGCTTATAAAAAACTCTTTTTCCTTTTCACTTCTTTACCTACCAACCACCTTATTGATGATAATAATACTTGCTGTCATGATGGCTAGTCTCTATTTTGCGCCAATAACATTTTTATTCATTTTCAGCTTAACAGCTTACATCATTTATTATTTATGTCATAAGGAGTTCACAAGATTAGAACAACTTCCAAACAGTAACAAAACATTGTAAGGTAAACAGGTCTTTGTGTAAGACCTGTTTTTTTGTATTACAGTACCCCGTCAAGCCGGAATTTTACACTATTCTACATAACTAGACATTTAATAGGCGGATATACCCAGCATCACCTAATAATCTGTCAAAACAATAGGAGAATTTAATCATTTACTCTTTAAAATACAGAATGTTAAGATAATTTCGACTCGCTAAATATTTTATATAAAAAGGAGGATTGATAAATAAAGTAGGGAAAGTAGATTTAAAATATATTTTGCTGGAGGGAATTAAGTGAAAAAGTATTTGTTAATGTTAGTCTTTCTTTTAGTTTTTAGTCCTGTTTCGACCGTTTTTGGAAACGTTTCCAGCCAAGAAGAACTTACTCCTCTGGCTAGAGCTCACGCTCATAATGACTATGAGCATGACCGTCCATTATTTGATGCTCTAGACCACGGATTTACTAGTGCGGAAGCTGATGTATGGCTTGTTGATGGCGAATTACTAGTTGCACATGATTACGAGGACATTAATCCTGAGCGTACTCTTGAGTCACTCTATCTTAAACCATTAAAAGAGCAAGTGAAAGCAAATAAAGGTTCTGTTCAACCAGGTTATGAGCATGACTTCATCCTGTGGATTGATATTAAGTCAGAAGATGAAGCTACATACCGTGCTATTCACGACCAACTACGTGAATATCAAAATATACTTACAAGATTTTTACCATCTGGTGTGAAGCCTGGAGCTGTGTCCGTATATATTTCAGGTAATCGCCCACGTGAATATATGGAAAACCAAACTGTACGTTATGCAGCTTATGATGGACGCATGACTGATCTTGGGCAAGGGGATTCGCATGAGTTTATTCCGGTAATCAGTGATAACTGGACAAAACATTTCACATGGAAAGGTGAAGGCGAAATGCCTCAAGCTGAAAAGGAAAAATTAGAATATATCGTTTCTACTGCACATTCTAATGGTCAGGAAGTACGTTTCTGGGCTACACCAGACAGTGATACACCTGCCCGCGAGGCACTATGGAAGGTTTTATTAGATGCTGGAGTTGACTTACTCAACTCAGACGATTTAGCAGGACTTCAGAAGTTTCTACTAGAAAATGACCCAAATCCTTCTGTACCTGTTACTCCTTGGTAAAAAAAAACAAGAGGTGTGAGGATTTTTCCCCACACCTCTTTGTTGCCTCAGCACTTTAGAAGGATTTTAAATTTAATCTAAAACGACTCTTCCCATCTTCTTCATACCACATAGGGAAGTTTGTGCCCCAAATGTTGTTGTAAATGTTGAAGTGGATACCACCCTCCAAAGATGCAAAGCTATTGTCGAACTGTAATAATCGTTTTTCACCAGGTGAAACAAGTGGCGAATCCTTCGTTTCAAGAACAATTTCTCCATCTGCACCGTTGTAGTAGACACCTTTATCAACAGCATGTAAGTTTCGGTTCCCGTTTTTGACGACTTCTAGTGGAGATAAGCGCTCCCCCATTTTTTCAAGTTTCCAACAGTTAGGATTGTCTACTTGTAATCCAAAGGAGAACCACATTGCTTCAGGTAAACGATTGGCATCCTTTTCAAACCATTGAAGTTCAACATCTAATGTCTCACTATACCTAGCAAAAGTATATTCAATCGTCAATTTTCTAGGAGAACCATATTCCGTAACAGCATGCTCTGACATTACAAGTTCCACAAGGACAACTACGTTCTCCTCCGTTTCCCGTTTACTAATGGAAACAACTGAAGGTTTATAGACCTGATGTCTTGGCATAGGAACAACAAGCTCCATTCCTGGCTTTCCTTGATCTGCATCTGACCAACTGTGAGTTTGGCTAGTGTTTTCAACATATTCATGGAACCAGCGCATAAAGTTTTCTACGCCAAAGCTTTCGTATGAAAAGACGCCAAGACGGTTTTGGTTATTTGACCATTCCTTCCCCTTACTATCTATTAGAGAAGAAATCGACCCATCATCTGCAAACATAACCTTAAATGCTCCAAGTGAATACAGAGTGTTTATTTGTAAGAGGTTGCTCCCACTTTCTTTCTTTTGCGGATCCAACAAAGCAAGTGCATGCCGGGCTTCTTTTTGACGTTCTTCAGATAAAGCAGAAATTGCTTTTTCAATATATGAACGTTGTTCCTTCCAGGAGCTTTCAAACAATTCATAGCTTCTATCATTCCATGAAGTAGTAAATAATTGTTCTGATAAACTATCAAACTCATTCATGGCAAATGAACCGATGTAACTGTACTTCTCAGGAACTGAATCCTCTGAAATGGTATTCCTTGAACGTGCAGCTTTAAAATCACGCTTTGCATAATGTTTGTAGTCATTCAAATACTTCTTCTCATCTAAGCCCCATGTATGCTCAGGAATTAACAATAACCAGTCTGAAAATCTTATATGTTCCTCACTTGTTACGTCCAGCTCTCCTTGAGTAATCCATTTGTTTCGAAGGCGTAGAAGTTCACGATAGTATGCTACTTTTTTCGGGTCTGTTGCTACACCATGAATCCAAGAGTCACCAATTTCCTCGTGGACTACCGGTAAGTTATGCTTATGATCCTGTAGTTTCGCTGCGAACTGATCCATCGTTGATGCCTTAATAACTGCGTTTGGAAACTTCGTTTGCAAGCTAGCAAACTCTGTTTTAATATCTTCAATGGACGGTGGCCCACAATTATCACCCGTATGTGCAAAAACCATGACCTCTTTTAATCCATCAATTCGTAAAACATCCCCATAGTTATCCGCATAGTTCACGATAACCTCTGAACCGTCTTTCCCTCTCCATACAAAAATGTTCGGTACAGACGGAACCTTTGATGCGGGATTTACTCCAAAATGAATATATTCAATACCAGCCGCTGCTAAATAGGGGATCATGGCCTTTGTGTGGCCCGGTACATCTGTCATTTTAGCTGAGATAGTTTTCTTTCCAAATTTCTCGTCTAATCTCTTTGAAATCGAAATACCATACTGAAAGAGCGATGCGTCAATCAGTTCTGTATGTGTTGTAAAAGGTAGACCGTGCCATGAGATGTAGCCTTTGTTTATGGCTTCTGTCATCCTTTTGAATGCTTCCTGGTCTGCTTGCTTTAAGTACTCATGAATTAACCAAGAGCCTGTTGTCCATAAGAAACCCGCTGTTGTGTCTTCTTGTTCCAGATTTTCTGCTAGTTCAATAGCTTTTGGTATATATGATTTGATATATTGCTCTGTGACATTTTCCGCTAAATCTGTAAATCCAATGTCTAAATGCGTTTTGAAGATGACATGAACCACTTCAATATCGTTCACGCTGCTATTCACCACCTAGTCTGCGTCTTATAGTTTCACTTTTTCTGAGATTTTAATAAGATTTGTTAAGCTAAGTTCTAAGCTGTCTAAAGGGTTTCCCGGACAAAAGTCCTGTTCAACACAGTAGTACTCTACTCCGTTTTGCTCGCCCCACTCAAGAATTGGTTCAAAATCAATGGACCCCGTACCTATTTCAGCGAAATATTCACGATCATCATTCGTCATATCTTTTAAATGTAAAATAGGAATGCGATTTGGGAACTTTTTTATAAAACGTAACGGGTCAACACCGGCCTTTTTTACCCAATACGTATCAACCTCTGGATAGATAGAGATTCCATCCTGTTCTTCCGCAATATACTCTAATGCATATTTGCCATCAATTTTTGTTTTGAATTCAAAATCATGATTATGGTAGCCTACTCGGTAGCCTTTTGCCTTTTTCGAAACTTCTATTAAGTCATGCTTTGCTTTTAGGTACCCTTCAAGATTTTGCATATCTTCCTCTAAGTAGTGACAGAAAAAGTCTGTTGTTTCAAACAAATCTGCTTCTTTTAATACATTCTCTAATTCATTGTTCATTCGATCTAAACTGATGTGCATTCCCGCAGTTTTCAAGCCAGTCTCTTTTAAAACATCTGCAATTTCTTCGGGAGAATAATTATATAAACCATCAATTTGAACTGCTTCCCAGCCCATTTTCTTCAATTCTCGTAAAACACCTGGAAAGTCCTTACTAATTTCATTGCGCAACGTATATAATTGAGCCGCAAATTTATGTTTCATTTTTCCTACTCCTTTTCAAGTAGAGTATTTGTAAAAGATTACTTATTACTTACGGTGTCTTCTACTATATTAAGATAATTCATATCTTCAGCAGATAATTGGATATTTGAACCTTTAATAGAAGATCGTAATTCCTCCACCTTTTCAGGTCCAATGATTGCACCGGTCGGATATGGTTGATTCAGTACATACGCAAGTGCAATTTCAATAGCTGTGGCACCCTTGATTTCGGCAAGTTTTTGGGCACGCTTGTAACGCTCCCAATTCTCATCACTGTAATAAACCTGCGCAAATTCTTCATCTTCTCTATTATCAGGTGAAAAACGGCCACTAAAGAACCCACCTGCTTGTGAGGACCATGATAACAACGGAAACTGATTTCCAACATGCCAATTAGAGATTTCCTCATTGACTGATACACATCCTGGCCATCTAGGCACATTACATTTCGCTAGACTTAAATTAGGGCTGCTGAATGTAAACCCAACAAGGCCATGCTTAGCAGCGTACTCATTTGCCGCTTGAATTCTCTCGTGCTTCCAGTTTGATGCACCGATTGCATGCAATCTGCCTGCGGCAAGATGCTCATTTAAGACTTCGATAATAGGTCCAACCTCAACATTTTCGTCGTCTCGATGTAATGCGTAAAAATCAATATAATCTGTTCGTAATCTTTCTAAGCTTTCGGTAATATCCTTGGTAATCGTCTTTGGTTTCACACGTGGCCCTGGCTCGGGATCATCCGGATGAGCACCTTTTGTAATAATATGTACTTGGCTGCGGATATTTCTTTGTTCAAGCCATTCTCCTAAGATAACCTCACTATCAATATACTGATGAGCAGAATCAAACGTATTCCCACCAACATTTACAAACTCATCCATGATTGAAAAAGCATGTTCCCTGCTCTCTAATCGAAAGAAGCCTGCGGTTCCCATGATTAATCGGGATACCTTTTTCTCAACAGATTTATGATCAATTACTCCTCTAATGGTAAGGTAGTTCATTTGTGAATCCCCCTCTCTGCATAAAATTTCGCCCTTTCCTCAATCATAACGTCAGGAAAATTCGTATCCATTGCATCAATTCCCCACTCTAAAATAGTCCTCCAGACAAATGGGTCATCACTCATACTACCGTGGACATAAAATCCATGATTATGTAATGACTCTACTAGACTAGGAGACAAGTGAATGATAGGTACGTTCAATATTTGTGCTTGAATGGATCGTAAATATTCAATTGGATTTATAAGTCTTGATGCACTAATTGCTCCACATAACACCTTTTTATTGTATCTCCTTGCTTCCACTAAAGAAGCGTGGTTGAACGACATAACTTGTACCTGATCCTCCATCCGGTAATGCTCAACTAGCTCTACAACCTTCTTGGCAAGTGGTTCGTGCAAATGCTCAAGTTGTTTTAGTTCAATATTGATCCAAATTTTGTCCTTTGACCATGCTAATACTTCCTCGAAGGTTGGAATTCTCTCGCCTGCAAATTCCTCAGAAAACCACGAACCTGCATCCAACTTCCGAATGTCTGCTAGCGATTGTTGATGAACATACCCTTCTCCGTTTGTTCGCTTATTAAGGAAAAAGTCATGGTATACAATGACTTCCCCATCTTTTGTTAACTGAACATCTAGTTCAAGCATATCTGCCTTCAGTTCTACAGCCTTTTTAAAAGCAGACATTGTATTTTCAGGACAGTAAGTTGAAGCTCCACGATGCGCTCCGATATAACTGGTGTGGTTACCCTTGAAAATGCTTGTGATTTTCTTCACCTTCTTTTATTTATAGTAATAAGTCACCCTTATTTACGTTCAGATTCAAATTGCTACCCTTGATAATAACCATCCTAGAAGTGTGTGTTTCAATGAATCACTACACTCTAAAAATGAGCTTCACCTTAAAGTTGCGTCTGTTTCGTTGAAGTTAAATTTATTTCAACTTATTTTTATTAATATACCGAGAAACTAATTCGTAAAATAGATCGGGTTACACAATGCTGCCATCAATCGCTTTTTGACTTCAGGAAAATAGCGCCACACTTCTACTCTATAAAAAGAACAACCATTAACTTCCCATGTTTGTGCTAGTTGATCTTGACCTTCTTCAATCATAATTTCTTTTTCAATGCCTTTATTTGAAATGATTTTGACAATATCGCTATACTGAACATCATTGACTTTTAATTCAATCATTTCATCTGCTTTTTCACATACATCCCCGACCATGCTATCTCCGCAGGTTAGGTCAATAAATGGTCCTTCTGGTGAATAGGTTAATACCACATGACCTTTATCAATGGTTTTTAATATTTCTTGGCTTGTTAATGCTTTGCTGTATACCCAATTCGTTGGCATTCCATGCTTTACATAAAGTTGCTGCGCATTATGAGCATCACTTCCGCCAACAGCAACTAGTCTTCTTCCTGCAACAAGCTGTTCATGCCACCAGTTAACAGCATCCTGATTATCTTCTCTCCAAGGGCCGTTCCAAACTTCTACCCAATCATAATCAAAATTCCAATCTAATCTCCAACCTGTATTCGGACAGTACGGATGATTTAAGGAAACATAGGCACCATGCTCACGAGCTTCTTTAATTCGGCTATGCAGATCTTCCATATTGTTTACACGAAAATCCTTTACAGGATCCTTTACTCCATAAAAATTCAGATGACCCTTATTCGTGGTTAGTTCCATGCCCGGAATAAACAGTGTATTTGTATCACGTGGGTATGCCTCATTTTGACTTGCTGCATTATGATCCGTTAAACCTACAAAGTCTAAGCCAAGACTTTCCACAAGGTCTGCTTTTTCCCGAAGGGTAAACTTTCCATCACTATGTACACTGTGTGTATGAAGATCACCTTTTAACCAACGGTGCGTTTCCAAGGCGTATTCAATCGTTAGATTTACAGAACACCCTTTTTCTGCTACCTTATAGCTTCCAAGAATAACTGCCCATTGTCCCGCTTCAATCTCACCATGTAAATAACCAGGAGTAGCTTTTGCCTGATGAATAAAAAACTCCGTGCGTGCACCACCACTCCAGCCGCGTACTCGATATTGATCTTGCACTCCCAAATCGATAATACTAGTAGCGACTCCTGCATGTATAACTTCCATTTTTACATGAATTTGCTCTACCCCTTCGGGAACTGTAAAAGGAACTTCGATATAGAGTCCTTCTTCTTCGCGTGAGATAAACCTTGAAACAATTTCTGACTTCGAAGTAGCAAGTATATTTCCCATGTCCTTTACCTCCTAATATGGATGCTATTCTTTTGTTGAACCCAGCATAATTCCTTTAACAAAGTACTTTTGTACAAATGGATAAATGATTAATAGCGGTATTAGCGCAATTACAATACCTGCCATCCGAACATTTGCTGTCATAAAATCACTACTAGACGTAGCATCTGATGTTAAAATAATCGAACGTAGTGCGAGCTGTAACGTATATTTCGTATCATCGTTGATATAAAGTAGTGCTGACGTGAAGTGATTCCAACGGCTGACAAATTCAAATAATGTAACTGTTGCAAGTCCCGGTTTTGCTAAGGGCAGATAGATTTGCACGAAGACTCTGAAATCTCCTGCTCCATCCATTTTAGCGGACTCAGCTAAACTGTATGGTACAGACAAGAAAAAGTTTCGCATTAAGAGAACACTAAAACCAGAAACCAACCCATGAATGATTAATGAAGATAATGTATTTAATAATCCTAAATCTTTATTTACTACGTAAAGAGGAATCATGATTGCTTCTCCAGGAATCATCATGGTTAACATGATTAGTGTTAGCATTAATTTCTTACCTGGCAAGCCTCTTTGAATTAATACATATCCTGCCATTGCAGATAAAAACACATGGATTACTGTTCCCACCACAGTAACATAAACGTTGTTGGCAAAAGGTCTCCATAACTCCATCTTTTTCCAAATAGTTTCATAGCCTTCGAAACTTATTTCAGTAGGGAATAACTTTATTCCAGGCTTCATCGATTCGATATTCGAAGATAACGAAACGGTTATTGTATTTAATAAAGGGATAATCATCGTTAGAACTAGTAGCAATAGAAAGATCGTATTAAACACGTAAAATAATCTTCTCTGCCAACTCCAATGGCTCCATTTCTGCATCTTCTATACCTCCTCATCGAATCGCGTTAATCTTCTAGCAACGAGAGTCAGAATTAAGGTTACTAGGATAACCAGGAATGACGCTGCTGTTGCTACACCCATTTGAAACTCGAGTATTCCTTTTTCATAGGTGTATGTCATTAATACATCTACTTCTCGTGTAATAGCTGGGTTACGCATAACAAAAATTTGATCAAATATCTTTAATACACCTAATAAGTTTAATAGAAATACAACCTTCATCGTTGGAACTAAAGACGGTAACATAATATGTTTGATTTCGTGCCAACGAGATGCACCATCTATTCTTGCTGCTTCATATAAAGAAGGATTAACTCCGACAATCGCAGCCAAATAAAGAATACAGGTATACCCCATGTCCTTCCAAATTGCAGATAAGATCATTAAAGGACGGGCAAACTTTTCTTGAGTAAAGAAATGGACCGGTTCTCCTCCAGCTGCTTTTATAATCTCATTAACAAGCCCTCCGTCTGGAGAAAGGATATATATCCATATCCCACCTACTACAACCCATGAGAATAAATGAGGAACATAAATGACCATTTGAGTAAACTTCTTAAAGGAAGCACGTATCACTTCATTTAATGAAATAGCTATAAGAATTGGAAAGGCGAATCCAATTAGTAAAATTCCTCCACCAATAATTAATGTGTTTACTAACACTCTCCAAAAGATTGGATCTTTTAAAACAGTTATGTAGTTTTCAAGTCCAACAAATGGACGATCACCAATAAGTCGAAATTCTTGCAAGCTAATAATAAATCCTTTTGCTAGTGGATAATAAGAAAATAAAATAAAATAAGCCGCAATTGGTATCATCATTATATAAAGCCATGAATATTGTTTAAGAGCTTTCATTCGTATCATCACCTTTTCACACGGTTTCTCAGGAGTTTGTATAAATACACGTTTTCCCTTTTCCGCATTGTGGATAAAACAAAACCTGGATTTCTCCCACAAAGGGAGTAAAGCGTATCTTTATTTACTTTGTAATGTCTCTATGTGGCGGCCATGTAAAATTCATATTGTAAAAAAGAAGGAGGGCTTTTCAGCACCGCCCTCTTTTTCCACTGATTTACTTATCAATTAAACCTGCATCTAATAATTCTTTATGCATTTTGTTAACAGCTTCTTTTGCATCCATTTCACCCATCATGGCTTTAAAAGCATAGTTTTGAATGATTTTCTCTGCTAGTGGCCAATCTTCAGTTGAAACCTCTAAAGAAGAGTTACTTAGGATAACTTCTTGTGCTTCTTTAACACCTGGTAGCATACCGAATGGGTTTTCCCAGTTTGTGTTGTTTGGAATAACAACCCCATGGTCCATTCCGTGTTCTTTACCAGTATCAGTTAACTCATACTTACCATCAGCAAATGTGTAGTCATTGTCTAAAATACCAAGCGTACTTAATACGTTTCCATCTTCAGAATGCCAGAACTCTAAGAATTCTTTCGCTACATCCGGATTTTCAGCATTTACAGGAATCGCCCAAACACTTGGGTCCCCACGACGAAGCATCTTCTTACCATCTGGACCTGCTGCAGCATTAATACCTTTTGCTACAAACTCAGTATTTGGATCTTCTTCTAACTTAATGTTATTAAATAATCCAACCCAAGCATCCCAATAAGTCACCATACCTACACGGTCTGTTAAGAATAGTTCACGCATCTTACCAGTGTCGTTTGTTGCAAAGTTAGGATCTAATAAGCCCTCTTTATAAAGCTTTGCAAACCATTCAAATACTGGAACAGCCGCTTCTGTTGCAATTGGTATTGTACGATTACCATCTTCATCAATTACATAACGATATTTCACACCAGCTGCACTGAAGAAACCTTGAACATCATACATACCAGCAGTTGAAAGTCCGTATGTATCATCTTTACCGTTTCCATCCGGATCTTGCTCTTTAAACGCTTTGAATACATTATAAAAATCATCAAGTGTTTCAGGCTCTTTAAGGTTTAACTTTTCCATCCAGTCTTGACGAACAGTTGGAAGTGTACCACCTTCAAATTTGTTAAATACCCCATAGATTTTTCCATCATCATATTTAATTAGATCCCATTCCTCTGTTGGAATAACGGAAGAATCAGATAAAACTTTAGAACTGTCAATTGTGTCATTTAACTCTGTTAATACTCCTTGGTCTACTAAAATATCCATTAGGTTTTTAGTAAGTAGGACTAAGTCAAATTGTTCACCAGATGACATAGAAGCCATTAGCTTTTGATCGTAGTCAGAAGGTGGTTTAACCATCTCTAATTTAATTCCTGTTAATCTTTCAACCTCTTTAATGAACAAATCATTTTCTTCAGGAGTTTTCCCACCAACAACATTCGTTAACATACGAAGTGTTTTTACTTCCCCATTGTCTTTTTTGTCATCATCGCTACTAGATTCCTTAGATGTACAAGCTGTTAATAATAAACTAAAAATCATCAAGACAATTGCAAATAACTTAATATTTTTCATTACTTTCCCTCCCCTTTTTTCGGAAAAATATAATTACAAACATTAAAAAACACCTTATTTTGCTATTCACAGATGTTGAGTTTTAACGAAATGTTATCTAAAAGTGCTAATCCCCCCCTTCAATGAATTTATTACTACTACTTCATTTCAACCTGGGTGATGTTTTTACAAGAATCCCGAACAACAAGTTTTGCAGGAATCATTTTTTGTTTTGGAGCTAGTTGATCATTTAATACATTAATTAATACTTCCGCTGCTTCCTCACCTAATTTTTCCGGGTATAATTCAATACTAGTAAGCTTTGGAGTCGTTTCTAGTGCAAGAGTTTCGTTATTACTGAGCGCAACTAACGATAAATCATTTGGAATTTCGATTCCACTCTCTCTAGCAGCACGAAGCACACCAAGTGCAACTCTTTCAGTATCAGCAATAACAGCTGTAAACTTATTTCGTTCACAGGCTTCTAGTAAACTATAAAATCCATAATCCGAAGCATGTTTATATTTCTCCAAGTTGTTATAAATGATATTCTCTTCTATAAAAGGAAGATTATAGTTTTCAAAAGCCTGTCGCAGCCCCTCTTTACGATCCTCAGCAACAGTCATACCTTGTTCAGCATTTAAAAACAGAATATCTTGATGACCATTTTCAATTAAATATTCTCCTACCTGTTTAACAATCTCGATATTATTGTTGTCAACAAATTTCGAATCTTCATCGCCTGTATTCGGTCTACCAATCACAACAAATGGTATATTGAACTGCTTATATTGGATGATTCTCTTATCGTTCTCCTTCGGATTTAACAAAATCACCCCATCAACTGGATCTCTTGAATAGAGAGATGATTCTTCATCTTCAAAAATCCGGTCTAAGAGTACCCTATACCCATGTTCAGTACACTTTTTTACAACGCCGTTAATAACCTTTAAATCGAAGCTCCCCAGCTCAAAATCTAAGGTTGGCATCTTTAATCCAATAATCATGGTTTTCTTGATTGCAAGACTCCTAGCAACATGATTAGGAACATAGTTTAGTTCTTTCGCAACAGTTAATACCCGTTCCGTTACCTCGGTGCTAATCGGTCTTTTTCTACTAAACACATTTGAAACAGTCCCTTTTGAAACTCCTGCTTTCTTCGCAACATCTTCTATAGTTACCATATGTACTCCCTTATTTCCGTATATTTAGTAAAACCGGTTTAATGATTTGGTTAACAAATCTTGATATTTTCTATAATTCATAGTAATTAAGTATTACTATTCATAAGAAATCTCTTATTTTTATATTAAAACGGTTTAATGATTTACTAAAAAATAGGTAAATATCTCATAAAACACATTATGTATTCATTGTTTTTCAACCCTGTAACCCCATTTTAGGACAACATTTTTAAGCTGATTTGCAAATGAAGTAAAAGAATTGTAAATATTTATTAAAAATCTATGAAATTGTAAAACCGGTTTAATAAATGATTACGCTTTCATTATAAAGAATATTCATAAATATAACAACAATAAATTTTATTTTATTTTTCAAAAACATAGAAAAAGAGAGTCAAAATAATGACTCCCTAGTTTCCTTAAAAATAGATTGCTATTGTTTTTATTTCATATGGGTTTATTGTAAATTGAATTGGGCCATCTTGCTCTTCTGATATCCCTTCTTCCATAAGATCGGTTTCCTGCCACTTCAGAAATGCTTTATTCAATTTTATTGTAACTTCGCCACGTCTGCCCTCAAATTCATGAAGACGAATAATTACAGCTTCCTCATCCTCTTTTTTCTTAATGGCATCAATCTGAACATGCTTACTATCGAGAGTCAATAAGGATTGGATCGCCGAATCAAATTGTCCTTTTATCGGAAGTAACGGCTGATTTACAAACCAAGCTTGCTTTACCGTTTCGCCAATCCGCCAATCTCCCTCATGGGGAAGAAGTGAATATGTAAATAAATGTTCCCCTTCGTCAGCTAACGGATCAGGGTAGATTGGTGATTTTAACAGTGACAGTCGTATCACATGATCCTTAATGTCATAGCCATACTTACAATCATTCAGTAAGCTCACACCATAACCTGCTTCAGATATGTCGGCCCACTGATGTCCCACAGATTCAAATCGTGCCATGTCCCAACTCGTATTCCAATGAGTTGGACGTTTCACATTTCCAAATTGAATATCATAAGTTGCTTCGGTTGCACGAATATCTACTGGGAAGGCAACCTTAACAAGCTTTTGTCTTTCCTGCCAGTCAACTCTTGTTTGAAAATCAATACGTCGGGAATGAGCATAGAAAATCATATCCTGTTCAATTAATGAATTACGATAGCGCCATTTCGTATGTATGACAGCTCGAACTTCACCATTTTCAACAAGGTTACTTTCTATTAACTCTGTAACTTGCTCTTCTTTTTCCTGATAAAAAATATCAATATCCCACGCGTCCCATTGAACAGGTTTATCCTCAAAGACTTGAATCACATTTCCTTTTTCGTGCGGTTTTAAGACTTCCCGGTTTACTGTTTTATCATAAAGTCTTGTCAGTTGTAAATTTTCATTCCATTCAATAACGTAGAATTGTGTTTCAATACCTTTTTCACGTAAAGTAGCTGTTACGCCTTCATATTCAGGTAGAGCACTGTCATTTTGACAGAAAGTTATTTTTGTAGCCCCATAGGAGCGCAGTTTCTGCAGCTTGACTACCCAGCCTTCCGCAGTACGTTGGCATTGCAACCTGTTTCCTTCGTCATCAATCCAATACCCACCCATTTGGTTTTGTTCATCAATAGGAATAGTTACGTGCCGGCTATCTTCCCAATGTGTGGCATTAAAAATCAAGTAATTATCCGGGTTATCTTTCATTAAATGCTGCAGGGAATCAATTTTGACCTTTCCGCCAATTTGGGCAACTTGTGCATATTCTTCTTTTGCATCCTCATACACCTCGTGGATGGAGGATCCTGGAATAATATCATGAAATTGATTCCGAAGTAGTATCTTCCAACCTTCTTTCAACTGATTTTCCTGGTACTTATCCCAATTGGTTTCAAGTGCAGCCCATACTGACAACCACTCTACCTCCCGATACAACAATTCAAGCTTACGATTCATCCGCTTTGTATAAGCCTGACTTGTGTAGGTCCCCCGATGGTATTCAAGATACAGTTCACCATCCCATGTATGCACGTACTCGGTTGTGTTTTCAATGGTTTTATGTAGCTCCTTAAAAAATTTACCTGCTTTTGTGGTTTTCACCTGTGGGAGCCCTGGCATATTTTCAAATCTTCGTCTGAGTTCAAGCATTTCGCGGTTCACACCACCACCGCCATCACCGTACCCATAAGCTAGCAGTAAGTCTTGATTTATTCTTTTATCTCGATATCCTTCCCAAGAACCAATAATTGTTTCCGCGGTGATCTCACCATTGTATGTATAGAACCATGAATTATCAGGCATGGATGGAACAGGTGTTGTAATGAAATGAGTTACGATATCACTACCATCTATACCTCTCCATTTGAATGTATCATGTGGCATGCGATTATATTGGTTCCAACTTATCTTTGTTGTCATAAATGTTTGTATACCGGATTTTTTTAAGATTTGTGGCAATGCCCAGCTATACCCAAACACATCCGGAAGCCATAAATAGTTGCAGTCAATTCCAAATTCCCGTTTTAGAAATTGTTTTCCATATAGAATTTGGCGAACAAGTGACTCACCGCTGGGAATATTGCAATCAGCCTCAAGCCACATCGCACCTTCCGCTTCCCATTGTTCAGTCTTTATCTTTCGTTTAATCTCCTCGTAAATCTCAGGATAATCTTCTTTTATATACTCATAGAGCTGCGGCTGTGTTTGTAAGAACGTATACTCCGGAAATTGCTCCATTAGGCGAAGAACTGTTGAAAAGGATCGAGCAGTTTTTTCACGTGTATGCTTCAATCTCCATAGCCATGCAACGTCAATATGAGTATGACCAACACAATGTATCGTAACCTTATGGTGTTTTTTAATTGTTTGCAGCTGTTTCAACAAGTAGTTTCTTGCATCTTGGCAGCTGTCATAAAAAGTGAGATCTCCTGGGTAACTCCAATTTATAAGGTTAAATGCCTGATTAAGCGCAGTGGTAATCTCATGCTTCTCAGGACTCTCTTCCGGAAGCTCATTTACTGTTTGCAAAGCTGCTAAAGCAGTATAATACAGGTCATCTACCGTCTCATCCAACCAAGAAAGCATTCCAACTTTAAACTCATAATGCTGCTCTGTTGGTTTTCCTCCCCCTTCAAGTCCGGACCATAAACGGAAATCCAATTGAACATCTTTCCCTACTTGTTCAGGTGAAAAAAACACCTCCTGATGGTTAGAATCTACCCCTTGATATGGATGGTTGTTAAGGAAAAGCAAAGATTCAAACCCTTTATTATTACCAGGACCAGTTCTTCCAAAGTTAAATACACCAACTACCTTTTTTCCTTCCCATGAAGCAGGAATGTGAATCTGCTTTGATAGCCAAATATAACGATCACGTCCGCTCCAACGGTCCCCTATTCGAAATGTTTCAGTACTCGGAACACTCTTTGGAGGAAACGCACCAATCTCTCCATTATCCTCTAATAGAGTAAAGTCATTTACGTCCGAACAATCACGGTATCGATAATTGGAAAGCTCCTTGATTCTTGCTTCAAGTTTGTTTTCTGTAAAAAACATAACGCTCCCTCTTTTCTATTTACTTTTGTAACTCGGGAATTCGTTAAAAAAGATAGAAATCCTGCTAATAGGGTGAAGTTTATTAGATAGAGGTGAAAATTGAAGGAAAGACTAACAGTGGATTGTATGGCTAATCGGTTGTATGTATGAGCAAAAAGCTTTTAGTCAGGTTTACCCTTTTTCTTTATTGTTGAACCTAAAAAAAGCCCAACTCCAAAAAGGAGTAAGGCAATTATATTGAAAAGGCTTTTTGAATCTTTTAAGTACTTTTTTATATACTTCCTCAATTACTACAACTGAACGAGTATCTTTGAAAATAGTAAACAACAACGAAGGTAGTCCAACATAAGCCTAGATTCTATACCCTTTTTATTCATAAAAGATAACTTCAAGTCGGTTCATTACCTCGATAATTTCGCCCATAAGCTCTTCTTCACCTTTATTGTTCAAAGTAACCAAAATTTTATCTAGCGTTTGTTCCACTTCTTGTTTTAATAAAGACTTATCTTTCGAGAGTTCTTCTAGTAAATTACGATTAGAACGAAACTTATTCTTTTTAAAATTTGCTAAACATTTTTGGAAGGCCTTCTTTACATCAGCAGTTTCAACTGCTGAATGACACGAAGCACAAAGAGTAACCAGATTATCCTTATGGTGAACTCCACCTAGTCTACGTGGAATCTTATGATGGACATGTAAATGGGTTTCAGCTTCACAAACAACACAGCGCCAATGGTCCCGATCAAGAACCTCGTTTTTAAGTTTTTCGGTAAAATCCACATTCCATAGATTACTGAACATGATTTTCCCATTCTTATTTTCAATTCTATCTAGGACTTCTACATGCGGTAAAATAATCATTTCCACTAAAGACATGATTGACTCTTCTACCGAATCATTGAAAATAAACTCTTCACCTTCGCTATCACTTTTTTCTTCCCGTTTTTCTTCGAACACAACTTGCGAAAGATCAATAACAAACTCATATACCTCTTGGTAGGAAGACGTGCCTCTTACTACTTCCATGACTTCTTTTGCACGTTCATAAAATAACTCAATCCGCTCTGTCTTCCAATTAGGAATTTTTTGTTTCAATAAGGTAGGGACATATTTTCGCCAAAGCTCTTCTTTAGATTTTTCCTCAACCTCTTCCTGTACAGCACCGTCTCTGTACCGGTTGATAACCTCAAGAGGATTGATAACATCAGTTTCTTCTTCTAAAAAATCCACTAAATATAGTTCTTCCAGTCTGGTAACAAGAGTACTGAGTTCCAATTCGCTCATTTCATTTAATTGTTTACGGGTTAACTTTCTAAAATTAAGTTTTTCATAACCCGGTAATGAAAAAAGATCCATTGCTTTAACCAATTGCAGAATACGTCCCTCTACCGAATCATCAACCTCTATGGAATCCATGTTTTCGATTTTTAGTAATAAATCTTGAAGCTGTTTAAAGGTACATTCATTTAATTCCTCTTTGGCTATTTCTCTGTTATAAAAATCAATCCATTCAAATCCTTCAACATCGATTACATTTTTTTCTTCAGCATACTTCAAGATTGAATCTACCATTTCTGTGAATTCTGTATGCTGATCATACAGATCCTCTAACTTAACAAGTAATGCTTCTAATTGTTCTTGATTTAATTTGGCTAACTCACTTTTAGCCATTTCAACATTTGTAAAGGTAATACCTTCAACAACTTCAAGGGATAGCTTTTTTACATGATCTAATATGTCTTCAATAATAGTATCAATTTCTATTTTCTCATTATTTAGGGGAGGTATCGTTATACTTTCTTTTTGAGGCACTGTAGTCTTCAAAATCTCCTTTATTGGAGAAGGAGTCATCCTTTTTACCGGTAATTCATCATACGATAGTTGATTGTAAAGAAAAACAAGCTCATGCTCAAGTAAGCCTCTTAATGCATATTTGGCTACACTAATCTTGGAGAAATTAATATCTTCATAGCCTTTAAGAGTAGTGATATGTTTTTCCTTCACCATCTCTATGATTTGCCGAATTAACTCATTTTTAATCAAGTTGGGATTATAAGTTTTCTCAAGTAATTCAAATAAAACATCTATCTCTTCAACACTTAATTGCTTTCTCAGCGCAATGCTGCCCAGCCTATTAAAATGTAAATCTTCAAAACCGGGATACTCCCTAATCCCCATCACTCTGGCAATTAATAAAATTCTGTAAACCTTATCCTCAATCCCTTTAACGAACTCAGCCATTTCCCCACCCCATTTACCTCTTATGATGACTATTCTACCACCATTCCGGGATACAGGGACAGGTACATTGTCCCAAAATTGGTTCAAGCGACACATTAGGTCAGACCACAAATTCCAAGGTCTAAATTCATTCCTCAGAAGATATTATTCTATATAAAGAATAAATAGTAAGTTGGGAGGGGTATTTTTTTATGAAGAGTAAATTGGCTCTAGTGGTAATTGCTGTAATGGTAAGTTTACTTGGTTTTGTTGGTGGCGTTTCTGCCGAGGTTACATATCACCCTTCGTTGGCACATAAGGATGGTGCTATGGCGTATGAACATATGAAGTACTTAGCTTACGAAATTGGCCCTAGAACTGCAGGAAGTCAAAATGAAAGAATGGCCGAAGAGTACATCCAAGGACAATTCGAACGTATGGGGCTACAAACGGAAATTCAAGAGTTCACCTATACAAGAAGAGGTACTACTAATTCATCCTCAAACGTTATTGCATATAAACCGGGTAAATCTAAAGAACAGATTATTGTTGGTGCTCATTATGATTCTGTCTCTGCTGGAAAAGGAGTAGATGACAACGCCTCAGGTGTTGGAGTGATGTTAGAAGTAGCGGAGGTATTAAAAAAGATTCCTACACCATATTCTATAGTCTTTATCGCATTCGGAGCTGAAGAAGTAGGATTACGAGGTTCTAATTACTATGCTGACAATATGACTGATGATGAAGTAGCAAGCACAGTGGGGATGATTAATTTAGATAGTCTTGCTGTTGGCGACAAGATGTATGTGTACGGCAGTGGTGGAGCAGATGGCTTCATCCGTGATCAAGCACTTCAAATCGTAAAGAAGAAAAAACTAGATGTCCACACGAACCCAGGTATCAATCCTGAGTACCCTGAAGGAACAACTGGAGATTGGAGCGATCATGCTCCATTCAAAGCGAAAGGTATCCCAATCGGTTACCTAGAAGCAACGAACTGGGAAATTGGAGATTTGGATGGATATACACAAACTGAAAAACACGGCGGTGTATGGCATACTCCAAATGACACGATTGAATTCATCGAAAAAGAATTCCCTGGTAGAATTCAAGATCACCTCTCAACATTTAGTACATTACTAACAGATATGTTGAAGTTTATGAATAAAACTAGTACATCTAAATAAACAAGGTGGGACGGTAACCTGTCCCACTGCACTTTTACGATATTCCCTTTTGTTTCTTCAATAATTCAAATAACTCCTTATTATACCGGTCTACTTCTCCTTCTAGTCGGAATTTATAATGGCGTAATGCCTCTCGGACAACATTGGAATAGTCCCAGTTTCTTAACTCCTTTTCACATTTCTCAAGGTCAAACTTTCTATCGTTTATCATTGCATGTAAATTATTAATTAAAACATCCTCATATTTTTCTTCCACGGTTTCTCCTCCTACCTTTAAACGAATTCCGAAGCTACTTTTTATAAATTTCCCTTTGCCCAAACTAGTTTCATAGTCTCGTTATGGACAAAAAATGAAGAAGTTATACAAGTACAATCTGAAAATTTACGTATAAACCCTTTATTAGTCTATCTAAGTTTGGGAATCAGGCAAATCTCTGTGTTATTTGAAGTAATCCGGCAAACCAGCTTGTTTTTCCGACATTAATTTGTGGTTTTCCGACAATAACTGTATTTTTCCGAAAAAACACAACTGGAATTCGGCAATAAACCAATTTATTCGGACAATCCCATTAAAAATGAAAAAAGAGACAGTCCCCTGTCCCTTCTAATTCCCATTCTTCTTATCAATCGTCTCATTTATCTTTTCATTACCTTCATCTACATACTCACGCCATTCGGCATTTCCACTATCTACGCTTTCTCTCCAAAGGCGATTTCCTTCATCGACCGCGTAACCCCATTTTGCATTCCCGTAATCTACAATTCTTGAAAACATTTTGGAAACTGGATGATCATAATCATCAAACCTTTCCTTTAGGTAGTCCTGTGCTTCCTTCATGCGCTCCTTCTCACGCTCACTTTTTTCTTTCATGCTCTCTTTTGTGCTATACGCTAATTCCTTTTTCTCTTCTTTTAGTTTATACGCTTGCTCTTTTCCAGCTTCTTTCCATTCGTACCATTTCTTCTGAATCTCTTCATATTGCTCTCTCATGTATTCTTTCAGTTCTCGCTCAGAATTTACATATGTAAACTCTCCATTTCCTGCGTCAGCTACTTCCTTTAGTAGTCTCTGCCCATCGTCATCTACATCAAACCCGATAATGTTTACCACCGTCTCAATATCTGCGGAAACCAGATTTTTAGCTTCTTGAACAGGATCTCCATTACAAGTTTCAATTCCATCACTGACAACATATACGACTACATCACCTGCATTTTCAGGGATATCTTCTTTGACAGATTGCAAACCAAGAGCAATTGGCGTCCAGCCAACCGGCTTCACCTTACCCAATGCATCTTGGAATCCAGCCTTTTCAAAACTATCATTATATAAAACTTCCGTGCTTCCACATGATAGTTCTTTATCAGCATCCTTGTTTGAACCTCCATGCCCGTAAACACGCAGTGAAATGGTTGCATTTTCAGGAACCTGCTCTGCAAATTCCAGTACCGCTTCCTTCGCAGCATCCATTCTCGTTTTACTTCCTACCTTTGCCGCCATACTCCCGCTGGCATCAACCAAAATCGCGTAGTGAGCTGATTTTAAAATTGGCGAGTCAACACTTTCATCTGGGCGCTCAATTGAAACATCAACTGTTGGATCAAAATGAAGAAGAGTTTCCATTTCCTTATGATAATCCTCGGCAAATAAATAGAGGAGTTCCTCCATATATTGATCCTCTGTGAGGTCAGCTGGTAATTCATCCAGCACCTCTTTCACTTTTCCTTCATCATATTGATTACCACTAAAAATCCCTGGTTGACGGAGCATCTCCTTCTCTATGTCAGTTAACTCCCGGCCAATGTCTTTTATCTCAAAATACTTCGCTTCTTTAGCTGTATACGTTTCTTTAATTTCTTCTTGTTCAGGTTCTTCTGGTTTCACTTGTGCAGGCTGACTCTCCTCTTTTGAAGAACAAGCCGAGAGCATCATAATCAAAATAACCAAACTAATAAATAACCGCTTCAATACGTGTTCTCTCCTCCCATAAAAAAACTCATAACGATTACATAATACTTCATTTCCACGTCACATTTTCCAATAAATGAAAAAACGGTAAAAAAGTCTGTAATAAACAGGATATCACTACAGACTAAAGTAGGATTTTAAAATTACTTTCATATTAATTGTCAGAAATTAGTCATAGACATCACGCTATTCCCATTTTTTGATGGATGACTTACGGCTCATTGATTTCTATAATCTATTTAGGATAAAAGGGGGAAATTTATGAAAAAGATTAGTAGTAAACTAGCACTTGCCTTAGTAATAGGCTTTTTTGTGGTTCTAATAGGAAATACATATATGCTTTATAAAAGCACACAAAATACAGTGGTCTCATCAGTTGCAAATTTTAGTATTGATATAGCCCAGAACATTGCCGACGGGGTTGATCCTGATAAATACGAAGAGTTCATGGATAATCCTACAGAAACGAAAAACTATTGGGCCCTGAGGGAACAGCTTAATGATTACCGTATAAAGACTGGTGCATTATACGTTTATACATTAAAAGCAGATAAAGAAGAAGTTTTGATAATGGTAGATGGTTTTGAAAAAGATTCTGAACTAGCTTCCGCTATAGGCACACCAACAACTGCTACAACTTTCGAAGATATCGAAAAAACCCTAAATGGTGAAGCAACAAGTACACCAATCGTTCATGATCCTGAGTATGGAGATTATCTATCCGCTTTTGTACCGATTATGAAAAATGATAAGGTGATCGGTATCCTTGGTGTAGATATTGATGCTGCCAATGTGAATGATATTAGTGCAACCGTACTTCGTACAGAGCTTCCAGGTACACTTATTGTAAATACTGTAGTTATCTTAGTTATTATTAGTCTTTTAACGTGGTTTGTTAGTAGGAAACTAAAAGCACTACCAGCCATTAATCATGCAGCGGATCAATTCGCAAAGGGTAATCTTCTAATTGCACAAGAAGAAGTAATGAAGATAAAAGTAAAAGGAAAAGATGAGGTTCAAGAAGTAACCGAGTCATTCAAGCACATGATACAAAATACCATTCAAATGATATATGAGATCAAAGAATCATCTCTATTATTAGTTGAATCAACACATAAAATTAATAACAAAATGCAGTCAATAACGGAAGCAAGTGATGAAATACGCACTAGTATTCAAGAAGTTGCTGGTGCAACAGATACACAAATCAATAGAAGCGAAGAATCCGTTAGAGCAATTGAAGAAATGGCAATTGGCATTCAACGGATTGCAGAAGCATCAAATGATGTTAGCTATCAATCTGGCAATATGAATAATCAGGTAAAAGAAGGCTTTGACGATATCACGTTAATCAATGAACAAATAAATAAAATAAAAGACACCGTCTTTGAATCCTCAAAGGTTATTCAAAACCTGGGCTCTCAAGCAGGAGAAATTGGTACAATTGTAGGACTGATTTCGAGTGTAGCGGATCAAACAAACCTACTTGCCTTAAATGCTGCAATTGAAGCTGCTAGAGCAGGCGAGCATGGTAGAGGATTTGCCGTTGTTTCCCAAGAGGTTAGAAAACTTGCTGAGGAATCAAATAAATCAGCAAAACTTATCGAAGATCGCTTAACACAATTTAAACTTACAATTGAACAAGCTGTTACAAACATGCAAGAAGGTACGGAAGAGGTTGAAAAAGGAACGGTAGCTGTTAGCAATACACAGAATAAATTTATCTCTATTCTAGAAGCTGTCGACCTTGTAACAAGAGAAATCGAAGAAGTATCTGCTGTCACAGAAGAAATGTCTGCAGGATCAGAGGAAATTTCAGCATCGATCGAAGAATTTGCAGCACTCTCAAAAAATACAGCAAACTACTCTAAAAACATGGGTGAATCAACAAACAAACAACTCGAATCAATGGAAACAATCAGTGAACTAACAACATCACTCAACAACCTGGCATCAAAACTTGAAGAATCAATAAAGAGATTTCATATCTAAGCGTAGTGGGACAGCAAATAGGTGGCCCTTCCCTTACTAAAACACAACGAAACAACGCACAGTATTTCCAATGGAATCACTGTGCGTTTTTAATTACAACAATAGCAAAGTACCACGATTTTTGAAGGAATATGTGATGCTTGCATCGAACTATAGAAAATATAGAAATAAAAGGAAATAGGTGAGTATATATGCAGAGTAATGTGTTACTAGATTCCGCGAAAAATCTTATTGAAAGATCAAATTTTAAAACAAGAGTTGCTACGAAAGATGAGATAACATTACTTAAAAAAGAACTAGGTGAAAATCTTCCGGATTGGCTTATTCAATTAATGACGAGTTTCCCTATTTGCAGCAGCCAGCTTTTTATTCCTTATACAGTAGAAGGTGATGACGAGGAGTATGAGCTTCTAATTGACTTACTCGATCCAGAAGAAATGATCGTTGAAAACAAGCATGCAATACCTGGATGTGCGGTATTTGATAGAGGGTATCTATGTATTGGAGTTGAAAGTCGGATAGGTGATTCATATGCAATTAATATTTATGAAGGAAATAATCCCCCTGTTTATTTATTAAATCACGAGTACGGAGAAGAAACCGAGAAAATTATTAACAATAAAGAACTAGTCATCGAACAGTTATCTGACCTGTTCTCACTTGCTACACTGAGGAATCACAGAGAAGAAGGATCTTATTAGATTAGTTTTAAAAGGGGGATTCGTTGTGATACGGGGAATCAGTTTTTTAATTCCAAATGAGTGGGGGAACTATCTACACAAAATATGTAATGGTATCGATATTACAAATTACAGTTGGCGGATAGGTGATGGAGAAATCATTGAGGACACAGATGACCACAGTGATTTGTTTAAAGGATATAACCGTGAAATAAGCGGCACTGAACTAAAATCATTAATAGAATCGAAAAACTACTATACCATTTTTGCTGACTTGCAGGCGTATCCAACTGGAAATATCTCATCGATTGAAACGTATGAAGAATTTATACAAAGCGAATGCGAAATCATAATAATTATTATTGATAGTATTTATACTGCAATCTACTGTAAGAATGCAATAATACGAAAAACTCTGTATCAGAATGCTTTAGAAGCAGGCTTTACTAATATTGAGTACATATCAGATGAGAATGATTTTAGAACACGAATAACGGCTTGGTAAGACAAGGGAACATAGAATAAAAGGTGTTTATTGAGATATTTCCCAACTAAAGTCTTCAATTAATATATTCATATAAAGATCCATTGCTGTTTCTGTAAAGTAGCGCTTATTATTGATCGTCATGCTCTCCTCATCAAAGCCTATTTCGTATGTATCTTTATTCGTTTTGATAAGTAAAACATTATCTAATATTGGTGGATTGTTGTATACAGTTATTTCCTTCCTAAGTTTTATCTGTGCATCTATTAACTTATCTATCATTACAGGGTCGCTTATTGTAGCAGAAGCAGTTTTCTTTATAAGCCCAAGTTTCGTGTGAACTTCTACCTGTTCTACTTTCTCATCTTCCTCGATTAACGTTGCAAGAAGTTCTTCATAGGTTGTTGTCGTTAATAGTTTGAAAAATAAACCCCCAACTAGTAGGGAACAACCCAACACTATTTGTAATATCCTTTTTTTGTCCATTTAACAATACTCCGTTTCAGTTATTGTATTATTCAACCCTACTATTCTAATTGCAAAAACTACAACTAGTTATCATAAGTTTATCATAGGTTTCTATATATGGTAATAAATCCCTAAACAAAACAGAGTAAATTCATAAGCGAATTACTCTGTTTTTTAAAACCACTTATTTCTTTTATGTTTTTTATTTCCCACAACACTTCTTATATTTCTTCCCACTTCCACATGGACATGGGTCATTTCTGCCCACTTTATTTGTGTTCAGGGTAGGTACATTGTTAGGCTGCCCCTGCTGGGTTTCATTTCTGTAATCTAATTCTCTGTTTAATGTTTCTTGTTTCCACAACATCAACTCTGGATGTTTCTCACCTAAAATCATGTAGGTACTGTATGCAGTCATTTCAAGGTCAACGAGCGAGGTTGTATACTCATTTTCCATGTGAGCACTTATAGTCGGTAACGCCTTTTTCGAAAAATGATGGCAAAGTGCTTCAATTAAAAGCTCCTGGTCTTCTAATTCTTCCGTTACCTGATATGCCTCGATCAGCACTTCCACAGCAAGGTCTGTTTTGATGTTCTCTACAACAGAGGCAGCAAAAATCATCGTTTCAGGATTTTGCAAATAAGGGACAACCGCCCTAACAACCTCATCCGACTGAAATTGAATTAATGCCTCCGCAACCTCTTCTAACAAAGTATCTTCCTCGCGTCCCAACAAGCCAACTAACAAAGGAATATATTTTTCATGTTTCAGTAAACCAATCATATAAACATGAAAAATCCCATTAATGGAGAACCAATCTGATTCCAGCTCTTCAGCTAAAATAATATCGATTTCACGCTCATTTATCCAGCCATTCTTTACAAGACACGCAGCCAGCTTTTTCCCTCTTATATAAAGGTCTTGCCTGAAGCTTTCAGCATTCTCGATATCGTTTAAAACTTGGCCATATTCCATATAAACATCTTCTTCTGTTCCGTTTACGATAAGTTCGTACAATTCCCATGTTTCTTCTGGAATATACTGCTCTAGGTGTTTTCTATACGTAATAGCAAGATCCGGTTCCACATTGTCTAATAATCGTAGAGCTAAATGGAGGCTGTCTTGCTCCATCGCAGGAATATGATCTAGTATCACACGTAGCGCTTCTTCCTTTATTTCCTGATTCGAAAGATAAATTAATATAGAAGGTAGCTTCTCACTCTTTGCGAAGGCTTCTTTCAATAATTCAACTATCCACTCTTCAGGCACTCTCGGGTAATCGTGAAGTGCCTGCAACACAGTTTCCTGAACCAATATATCTTCACTAATTACATACGGTTTCACTTTATCTAAAAATGTCACAAAAAACATCCTTTCAAATTCCAAAAATGCTTATCCCCACAATAGTATCAAAAACTGAGTTACATGGACAGGTCCTTGACCTACTAGCCACTTCTACATCTACAGAAAAAGCTGAACGCCAACAAATTTTAAGTGTCTTTATTCATTTTATATAGTAAAATATTACTATTATTTTACTATTTTTGGTTATTTTTCATTTCTACACGTAAGCTTTCCATTCAAAATACTATAGTTCGGAGGAACAACGTTGAAGAAACTCCTATTTACTTTACTATCCATATTAGTCATCTTGGTTTCCTACTCTAACAAAGAGACTGTTGAAAAGGCCCCGGAACCTAAAGAGGCCGAAATAGCAGAACCAATCGTTGAAGACCTACCAGAAGATACTTCCGAAACATCTATTAAAATATTTAAATCAAATGAAGATGGCAGTTTTAATGTAGATGAATCGATTGATTTGGATGGAGATATGATTCCAGAAACACTGCTAATAAGTGGTGGCAGTTTAGGTGACGATTACATAGGTGAGATTTTACTCTCAGTTCAAAAAGGAGAAGAAACGTATCAAGTAGACTTATACAATGAAGGCTCTACTACGTTTTATGTTCATGACTTGAATAGCGATGGAAAACTTGAAATTACTTTTAATGGCGGATACCGAATAGGAGTAGTGAAGTTATACGTTCTAACCGATACAGGTTTACAAGTGACACAAGATGACATTTCGGGTTGGGTTGAAGAAATTACTACTAACGAAATAATCACAGATCGTGGTACATACACGTTCGATGGCACTACTCTTCTAGACCAGCTTGGTAATACAGTTGCTAGTTTAATAGATACTCACTTGATTGCCGAATATCAAGAAGAATATCAAGAAGTAGAAGAGGAGCAAGTTAGCAATGTTGAAATTGAAGTTGTAGAAGAACAGCCCATTGTTCCTGCACCGACTCCTAAAGATGAAGCCACCCTTACATATGAAGCAGAAATAAATGAAATACTTAGCGAATTGTATACTATCAATTCTTACTTCAATGAAGTAATCGCTAATGGGTATCCAGGGGAAGATTACCTTGAACTAGCTGACGTCATGACAAGTATAGCGCTCAAGAACCATTCTTTGGAAATGATAAAATATGAAGGGAAAATCCCACCTTCATATTATGATGCACATGATGATATGTCTCGCGCATTAGGGTACTATGTAAAATCAGCAGAAATTCTAGCTGCTTTGTGTTATTCAAACGGTAGTATCGGAGACTATCATATACGGGAATTCGAGGAAAAATACGCAACTAGAATAGACCTTGCGATTTCTTATCTAGGGTATGCAATGGATGATTATATAGAGAATGGGTTTGTGGTGGAGTAGTAGAGTAATATATAAAACTTTACTATACAACGGAAATAGGATTACAATACTATCAAAGATAGAGGCGATACTTGTGAAACTTAGTAAACTAAACATAGTAGGTTGGTTACTCTTACTAATCTGGGGTATTAGTGGTATCTTGTTTAAAGAAGAACTATCAATCATTACTACTAGTATTGGCGGGCTACTCTTTTTAGTTACCGGATTATCTCTGGCTTTTTACAAAGTTAATAACAGAAGTAAATCTAATTAATTACTACTAAAAGTAAAGGCATTTGGGAATACGAGATCTCCCAAATGCCTTTTTCGACAATAAGTCCTTCTAAACAAACTTTTAGCCAACCCATAAGCCTGAGTCATTGAAATAATACCAAACTCCGTCTAGTATAACCCAACCGGTTTGCATAACCCCAGTCTCATTCATATAGTACCAGCCTTTACTCAAAGAAACCCAGCCTGTTTTCATAACTCCTACATTGTCTAAATAATACCAGGCAGACCCAAGTTGAATCCAACCCGTCTGCATTGCTCCGGTTTTATTCAAATAGTACCAATTGCTACCTTCCTTGATCCAACCGGTTTGCATTTCGCCTTTTTTATTCAGGTAATACCAGGTACTGCCGTCCTTTAACCAACCTGTCTTCATAGCGCCATTACTACTCAGATAATACCAAACTGTTCCTTGTTGCAACCAACCTGTCTGCATGATACCATTGCCATTTAAATAGTACCAATTACTACCGTCTAATACCCAGCCTGTTTGCATCCACCCATCTTGATGCAGGTAGAACCAATTCCCGTCAATTTGAATCCAACCTGTTTTCATAGCTCCAGTTGAATCTAAAAAGTAACGTTTATTATTAACAGAAATCCAGCCAGTCTGCATTTTGCCATCTTGGTCCAAGTAATACCAGTTCTTATCGTCAAAAACCCAGCCGACTTTTTTCACTCCTGTTTCAGGGTCATAATAATACCAACTACCATCACTTTTAACCCAACCACTATATCTTTCAGTTTTAAAGGTAACGTTAAGTGGTAAAGATTCATTTTTCCACCCATCTACCGCTATTACTTCAACACTGTATTCCGTATCAGGTTCAAGATTAGTAAGTTTTATAGGTATGTTACTAGATTCTGAGTCTTTCCAGAACTGGGTATATTTTGAATCTATCTTTTCTCCATTTGCTAAAATATCATATCTCTCAACAAGGGAGTTATCAATTGCCTTACTTAATTCCAAAGTAGCAGTTGTTGAAGTAGTCGTAACTGTATAAGTAGCATCTGAATTAAACCTTGGAGGCTCTTGATCAACATGCGTTTTTTCAAAAGGCACCTTAATCTCGTATTCGCCAATCCAAGTGCGTTTCGTAAAATCCCTTGCTTTTATCATTACCTTATCTTGATATACATTAACTAACAGTCCTTGTGAACCATCCACATATCCACCATCATAGTACATATATTGAAGTGCACCAGTATTAACCATTGTAAAGCCATCCTGATAGACTGTTCGTGGATGATTTAATAGGTAATGACTGTGCCCTGAAAATAATATCACTTGAGGATATTTTTCCAATATACCTTTCAATCTATTATCTACGCCACCGCCATAAAGATCGCTGCCAAAGACTGTTCCCGAAATAGGCTGATGTAAAAAAACAAAAATAGGTTTACTTGGGTCTTCATTAATTGGTAACGTATCTTCCAACCAATGATATTGATCCTCTGAAAAAATAGGCGAATTATTAGGACCAAGACTCTCGTTGCCTAAAACAATAAAATGATAATCCTTTATCCATTTATCATAATACACATTTGGAACACCAGTATTTTTTATAAACCGGTCTACCAGTGTGTCATCTGTTAAGTCAGGATTAGGCCAATATAAAGGTTCAAAGAACTCATGATTACCCATTGTAATTATTTTTTCAATACCTAAGGGTGTATAGTTTCTGTTGGTAAGAATGGACATGAATTCTTCATATTGAACGTCAAGTCCCTGGTTTGTTATATCCCCTACTGTTGCAATGGCTTGATATCTTGGGGAGATTCCTTTGAGATCAAGTAAAGCATTTTTGAACTTAGCACTTTGACTTTCATCACATGAAGTTCCATTCCATAATGGTTGCATTTTACTACATATATGGATATCACTAATCACTGGAAACTCTAATAGGGGCAAACTCCCTTGATTTGTATTCTCTTGTGCAGTAGTTGCAAAAACAGTTGAAGAAAACCCCAGTATACTTAGTGCTAAAATAGTAATATAAACTAATTTTTTCATAAATTACCTTCTATTCTACTAGATTATTAAATGAATCAAAACTCATCTTACACTAATTTTCAGGTGTTGTCTTTGCCGCTTTTTTCCTATTTTTGCTTTCACAAAAGTTGATATCACTATTTATTTTTCACCGGAGAATTTATTATTATTCATTTTAGTAGTAGGGAATATGCTGGCTGAAGTCTAACGAACTTAATGACAGTATACCCTGTCCAACACCATAAAAAATAGGTCAGAGGAATATGTCCCTCTAACCCACAACCACTACCTAAACTTCCCACTCTTCACCAAATACCTCAATACAGCAGCCAATCCTCCACCATGCTGAAATTCACCTTTGGCTACTAAATCCAATAGTTCCTCGATACTTACTTTATGAACATCAATTTGCTCGCTACTTTCTAATGCTTGCTTGGATTCTACTAAATCGCTCGCTGCAAACAGAAAGATTTCTTCACTAGTAGATCCAGCTGATGGATGGAAGCTTCCTAATGAAGTCCAGGTTTGTGCAAGATAACCGGTTTCCTCTTCCAGTTCCCGCTTCGCTGTATCTAATGGAGATGCGTCCTCCACGTCAATCATCCCTGCAGGAATTTCCCATTGCCAGCTGTTCACGGCATGGCGATACTGTCGCAAACAAAGTACATGGCCATCATCCGTGATTGGCAGCACACATACACCTTTTGCAAAATCTATGTATGAGAAAGTAATCTCTTTATCGTCTGGTAACTTTACTTGTTCTTTTACGATTTTAAACCGACCAAATTTTTCTAATGTACTTGTAAGTACCTTCCAAACCATTGTTCTTCCTCCAATCATCTTACTTCAAGTGGGTGTCTGTCTAGGAAAGACCAGTCCCCGCTGTTGACAACATCTAATGTGTCCCATTCTTTTATCTCTTCCGAAGTAAAAAACGCACTCCCTTGGTACGGAAGCTCATAGGTTAAGATTCCTCTTATTTCTGTTGCATACCAGGGTAGCTCCTGTTTGTTGTTCTCAACAATGTTTTTAAGTAGTTTCAGCGCTGCAATTTTCGTCATTGGTGCGCTATAGCCATAGACCGATATGACGTGAATAGCACCGACCGAGAACGAAAACACTTCCGCACTTGCACGATTTTTATCTTCGACTTCACGACCAACAAGCTCCTTTTTAATCCCATATACGAGGCTCTCTGTACCGACTTGAAACTTTGTCATCCGATAATCGTCAAATGCATTTTCTGCAATTCCAATTGTACAAGCAGAGTTCTCCCAACGGGCACGGTTTACAAAATACACGAGTGCAAGATTCTGTTCAGCACCTCCAAGAGAAAGTACCGTTTCTTTCTGTAAAATTGAATCATCGACCGGCAGAGCAATAAATCGTTTCACCGGAAGGCGCAGTTTCTTATTTCTGAAATCCCGAAACCAACGAAAACTCCTTTTGCCAACTCCATCAAGGTACTCAATGTCCACCACTTCCATTTTTCCTTCTGCCGAAAAAGCGAGCGAAGCCGGTGAAGAACAAAGCTTCAACAACTCAGTTGCCATTTTTCGATCATGATCAGGTAGTTGTTTATTAAAAGAGACCTGTAGATTTTCGTTTCCAAACCACTTTTCTCCTAGCAATGTTTTGAAAAAGCTGCTAACAAACAAGATACCAAATACAGAATGGCTTACCTTCAATGTCCGTTGTTCCAACGCATATTGCGCATCTTCTGCGTGACTTGTTAACGTTTGAATCGCGTACTCTTTAAAGAAACGACGGTACAACCTTCTTATTTTTATGTATTCTCGCCATGTTCCATTCCACTGAAGCGTGATAGTATCCACAGCTTTTATTTGGAAATAGGGCTGTCCCGTGTAAACAAAGGAAGCATTATGATTCGTTAATTTAGCTGCAGGTAAAAGAATTTGTGAATCTGAAGGATTAGCTCCTAATGTATACCATAAATCAGCTGGATGTTTTGGCGCCTTTTCTGACCAGGCGTATCTATAATAAGACAATAGATTGAAAATCTCCTTTGTAATAGCCTGAATGGTATGTTTAATATTCGCCAGTTCCCAAATGATTAAAATAACAGACACAAGCAATGCCCAATTCAGAGCTGGCTCCATTGGTTCAAAGTCCTTTAACTTCCCCATGACATCTAATACATTTTTTAAAATCGTAAACAGCAGAAAGATAGATAAATAGAAAAAGAACTTTTTTCGACTTTTCCCCGCCTTAATCAGTTTCTTAATATCCTTATCTGAGTTTATTCTTCGCTGAACCTTCAGCATCATGCCTTTATCAAAATTATTGCCACCAAGAAATAACATGCTCTAGTACTCCTTATTAATAGGTAATTCTTATTATAAAGTAGATTCCCTTTATTAGGCATTTTTTTCTGAATTTAGTTTTCGCAAGTGGAAAAAGAGCCTTTTCCTGAAATGGATGGCTCTTTTAAGCTAAAGATTCGTTGGGAACAAAAGAACCGTCCCCATATTTACAAGTTGTTATCAGTTATTTTTGTAATTTCAACATCATATTCTTCAGCAAGCTTATTAATTTCATATTCATAGTCCCTCATCATTTTACGTGCTGTTGCGAGCATCTCATTTACTTCATTAATTTCGCCTGCGTCTTGGTTTTCTATAGCAAAGATAAGTTTCGTAAATGCACCATGTTGAATATTCGCAGCCTCAATATACTGTTCATGCAAAGAACGTATTTCTTCAGATTCAGGCTTTATTGCTTCTAGTCCATCAATAAATAATAGATACTGAGGTACAATTTCTTCAGTTAGCGCCATATAGACAGTATAGTCATCAGTATAATTCGCACCAGTTACACTGTCATATGCGGAAACAGCTTGCATTTCAAGTTCAGCTAACGCTGACATATCATCATTGATATAAGTTAGGAACTCTTCTTGGACAGGATCTGAACAACCGACTAACAGAACAAAAAGCACACTGAGTATTCCAAGTAACTTCTTCAATAGGGCCCCACCTTTTCTCACTTTTTATTACAGCCACTTCTCATCTTTATGCACGATTAGGATGTTTGTGCCTGCCTCCTGGTGGGGATAAGCAATAAGTATGGATTTTTGGTGTCCTATTTGTATGAAAATATGCTAATTCGGCAATAAAAACAATAATCCGGTAGTTTGCAGGGATTTCCGACAATAATCAATAATAATCCGACAATAATTCCAGTTTTCCGGCATTAAATCTATTTATTCGGCAAACTGCCTATATACTGGTGGTCTCTTACTCCCGTGTCCCTTCCCGTCTTTATATCAATCTCTCAAAATACCCACATCTATTCATACAGACAAATGCCTCAAAGCTATCTAAGATGAAACTCCCATCTTCTTGCTCTTCAACCGTGTCCCAATAGCTTTCGACGAGTTGCACATTACAATTCGGGCACATCTTACTCATAATAAATACCTCGCTCCCCTATAAACTAACTGAAAGTCAACGCCATTGGATCAGTGTGTTCATTTAAATAATCGATCCAGACTTGTACCTTTTTCGGTAACAAATTACGATGGGATACTATAAACTCTCTTATCTCTACCGGATCGAGACAATGAATATACTCTTGTTCTTCACCGATATATGGACCTTTTGATGTAAATAAAAACACTTCATCACGATTTTCGTTTCTATACTTTTCTATATAAAGTGGTACATTTCCGTTTTTCACCTGAACTGTTGCAGGCTTTTGTGTTTCCTTATGGAGAAGTACATACTCGTAAAACATCGTATCACTCTTGCAGGTGCTCGGGATAAACATGTAGTTAAACTTATATTGAAGATAAATACCGACAATGTCTTCACAATCATCCGATGAAAGTAAGGAATAAATGTCTCTCTCCGCAGACTCTAAAGGATAGTGAAATTCCTCAGCATTCTTGTTAAACAGGTATTTCGAAAACTCTAAGATAGTTGCGTCTGATATACGTTGTACAGTCCTAGATGGTATAAAGCTATTTACTATCTTACCTGGTATGGAATCCACAGTACCGATCTTGATCCATTGACACTCCCTCGTATTGACTAAATCAGCCTCTTTAAATGGTTTACTATTTTGATACAACCAGTCACTTTTGATTCTTCCAAGATAATAGACTCCCTTGTTATCTCTGGTCCAACATAAATCATTGACCTTCATTTTATTTTTCACAGCATTGATTGCTGGCCACCAACCCTTGTACCCTTTTTTACCATATGTACCATTTGCTAGGTTCATATATGTTTCCCAATCATAACATTCACCATCTACCGCCCAACCAACACCTATATAGCCGTTTTGTATCGCGAATTCTCTTGGATCTATATCCGGTTGGGAAGCTGTTTTTATATTTATTCTCCAAACTTGAGTCACTAAAATACCTCCCTATAAATTGATTCGAAGATCTACACTTTAATTTTTGAAAAATGACCCTAAAACATTGGGGCTTTAAATAAGAAAAAAACTTATACAAATATTACTTGTACAAGTTCCTTCATAAATTATTTTACAGAAGACAGAGATTTCCGTAATGCATCCAGCTCTGCTTTTAGACGTTGATTTTCAGCCTCGAGCTTTAATGCTTCGATTTCCGCTTTTAATCTCTGATTTTCATATTGGAGCTCTAATTCCTTGAGTTCCTCTTTTAAGCGCTGATTTTCAGATTCAAGGGATTGCGGTTCACTCGAAGTCGTAGTAGAAGGTAATAGATTTACCTCATACCAGCACTTTCCATCTGGTGATTCTTCTGAGCACTTTTTCATGCTTGCGTTTGGATACTTTTTCGAAACATAGTCTGCTTCTACATTTGATAGCCTTAATTCCCTGAAATACACATCATTGGCAAATGAGTCTTTCAGGAATTCTTCAAAAGTTTCTTCTTTCGAAGTCATCATTTCTCCTCCCTTTCAACGATAACTCTATTTTTTAGCAATATTTTATGTTTATCATTCTATTAAAAACCTTTTAATTACCAAATTCACAGCTTGAAGCTTCCGTTTTTCCCAAAAGCTAGGACTTTGAAGAACCTACTTGTGCTTTTTCTAACAACGTACGAAATTCATTCATGTTAAATAACAGTCCTGGACACGTAGTATAGTCGAAGCCCTCCAGTTCCCTATGCCCAAGAACATCCTTCGGTTTTAATTGAAACTTGTCCATAAAATAATGACAAATCTCAATTAATGACTTGATCTGCGGGGTCGTAGGAAATTCAATATCGAAATCACCGGTAGCACAAATACCAAGCGTGTTACGATTATAACCATATGTATGAGCACCCACATGTAGTCCTCTACCTTCAGTTATGGTTCCATCTTTTTCAATGAAGTAGTTATATCCTATACCGCTCCATCCTCTTTCATTTTGATGAAATAGATGTGTATCTTCTGCTGTGAAATTAACACGAGATGTATGATGAATAATTAATTTTTCAATTTTCTCCAATTCCTCGAATGGTTCTATAAAATCGAAGTTATTGGACTTAATGGTAATCATGTTGTCACCCTCTAAAAATTAAACTTTAATTGGTCATATTCAAATGTGTCTTGTTGTAATAACTGCTGCATTTCCGCGCTATAACTGTAGTTTATATTATCTTCTCTTAACGTTCCAATGCTGACCATTTTATTTTTTATTTCCAGGCACTTACTCATTGCATCGGCGCTTTCGGTTTCTTTATGTAACAGCTTATATATGATAGAAAAGTTATGTAATACCTTTGATACATATAGACTTTCTTCGCCCAACCGATTTTTAAAGATATCATACGATTCTTGAAGTAACTCAAGTGCTTCTTCATTCTGACCAAAAGCCGTTTTAGTGATCGCAAATACATTTAGTGCCCTTGCATAATTAAGTTGATGGAAATGCTCGTCATTTCTTACAATGTCCATAACCTTGATGGAAAATTCATAAGCCTTATCATACTGTTGGTAATCATGATAACAGCTAATTAAATTCATCATGCTGGTGGAAATTTTGCCATAGTCAGATTTTTCAAGGCTCTCATAGATGTCAATCGCTTTTCCATAATACTCTAATGCTTTTTCATAATCCTTTCGATTTTGATAAAGCATGGCTAGTCCATTTGCAGAATAAGCTAACCCTAAGATATTTGTTGAATCACAGTATTGTTCACGTAGCGAAAATGCCTTTTCATGGAGCTCTTCAGCTTCCGAATTTCGCCCCATCCTTTGATATAGTGTTGCTAAACCAAAGTATGATTTTGCAAGCAATAACTTTTCATCAATGAACTTCTGTTCCCGAAGCTCCATAACCTCTTTAAATAATTGCTCTGCTTTCTTGTAATCCCGATTTTCATCCATATAGACAAACGCAATATCGTAGAGAATAATACCTAAATATCTCTCATCATCTTTACTAACTCTGTTCTCTAAAAATTGTTTCAACTGATCTAAAAGAGGCATTGTTAAATAATTTGCCTTGCTATTTAAGAAGAAGTTATCGTACTTCCTAAACCATTCAATAAAATATTCTTTTGCAATTTCTTCTTTTTCCATTAAATTAAAGCCTTGGTAAAATGCTTGATTAATGATTTTCCCAGCGTAATGAGTCTCTCTTCTAGCGATTTCTTTTGGAAGTTCCTCTTTATAATAATGAAATAAAGTTTTCCTGCCCTTCACCTTTTTTTCATGGCGTTGATGGTGAATAAGACTATCTCGCATTAACCGGTGCATATCCCATGTATGATTATCTAATTGTGTGATAAAAGAAAATCGAGTTAACTTATGATGATCGTCCTCGTTCAGATGTATACGAAACGAATCCATTAAATGTTCAAATGTTTCAATGTCCCAGCCTTGGGTTAAAGCCAATAGCTCCAATGCCTGTTTCTCGGGTTTTAATAGATATTTTATAAACCTACTAAATAATTTGTCTGACGTTCTTAATCCAATAAAATCTGATACAACTGGATTAGGTATACTATTATAGGTGTCGATGGAGAGTTGAATAGAATAAGGGTGCCCCTCTGAATTTCGATAGATCTCATCTTGAATGGCTACATCAAATATTTGGTGCTTTTCTAAAAGTTCTTTTGTTTCCGTTTCTGATAATGCGCCAAGTGGCACATGGGTTATATCTAAGTCCCTCGTTTCATCATATCGTTCCCAATCAATGGGTTCCCGTCCAAATACTACCCAAAACACATTAGGAAGTTCAAGTACCAGGTTTCGTATCCATTCATCTACCACACTGTCATAAGCCTTCATTCTCTTGTCAGTCCATAATGCTTCATATGTATCAATAAAAATGACGAATGTAAAATCGGAATTTTCCAAGTACCTCTCTAAGTCTTCCGCAAAAATCTCTGGAAGAAGCTCTTGTAGTTCCTTCACTTCTAATGATTCAAAATCCCGTATTAAATCCATATCTTCTTTAGATAAAGGTTGTACTAGACGCTTTGAGATAACGCTAATCAGTTTTGTCGCAATCGATACATATGTGTTATCCGCGAATATATTAACAAAATCTGCAAGCCATGTTCCCTTTTCGACAAACGGCAACGTTTTTTCATTAAGGGTTATTGCATTATTGGTTTTATCCATATAAATGATGTATGCCGCATCAAATAATGTAAACGATACGGGATACTTTTTACCAATTTCCGTCCTTAAATAGACAAGTGCTTTTTCTACCTGCTGCAGCTCAACGGTATCAAAGTCAATAAAAGTGAATTCCACTTCGGATTCACTCTCTAATTTCTTCATCATTTCCTTACGCAATTCCGTTTTGCCAATTCCGCCAACACCGTAATAAGATAGGATTTTATATTCATCCCACTCTTTGCTTTCCAAGGTACTAGTAAATATACCTAGTTCAGTTTGTCGTCCTGTATATTTATCTTGTTTTCCATTTTTAAGCCTAGATATCCCTTTTCTTTTTCTTTTTGGGCGTACCGCAGGCTTATCTGCTACTTCTAAAACCGTAGTACTATTTTTCTCTACCATCTTACACCTCTCCAAACAAGTACTTCTTCTCCCTACGCAAGAGCTTTTTCTACGAATCTATCTTCTTTACTATATTTTCTCTTAGTACTTTTTCACTATTTTACCATTTATCCTTGCTCTTTTAATAGAATCCACTAAACAATTTAGCAAATCTGGTAAAAGTATGAAAAACAATTCGATTTCCAAATAGATTACTAGTAAATTTCATTGTGCAATTTCATCCTACTATTATCCTGGTTTTGTTATAATTGCAAATATATATTGTACTATCCATCTACTAAAATAGACTAGCTATTGAAAGGACTTACATAAAAATGATAATTAATATTGATAAAAATTTATCTGAACGCTTCGAAGTTGCCTTCAATCAAATTCATGAGGTTTTAAAGAAAAAAGTAAAAGCGCACACTACTAGTTTTACAGAGCTTGTCCGGATTGGTGCCCCACATCATCAAGTAATCAAAAAGTATTCCGATGATCTGCTGCAATACGCTAAACTTCGTAATGCAATGGTCCATGAAAAGACAGATATAGGGTTTTATATTGCTGAACCCCATGAAAATGTTGTGAATCGCTTAGAAAAAATATCAAATTTGTTTAACAACCATAACTATGTTTTGACGATCGCAACGAAAGAACCGATTACTTACAATGCAGAAGATACGATACAAGATGTAATCTTAGGGATGAAAAACCACGGCTATTCTCAGTACCCGATCTATGAAGGAAAAGAATGTATTGGTCTTTTACGAAATTCCGATATTATCAATTGGCTTTCTACAAATATGGCAAGCCATATTGTAGATTTAGAGAACATTAAAGTAAAAGATATATTTGCATGTGAAAGCATGAATCACCCTATTTCATTTGCTCCAAAATCTTATACGATATTTGAAATAGAGGATGTCTTCGAAAAGTATCATCAAGAGAAAAAAGATTTAGAAATGGTTATCATTACTGAAAACGGACTTAAAAATGAAACGCCTCTTGGAATCGTCACTGCTTGGGACTTAATTGAGATTGATTACACAACGGATTAAGTATATAGAATAGGACAAAAGGCAGCAGGCCCTATATGAGGGTTCCTGCTGCTTTTTGTATTTGAGCTGTCCACTATCTGCGAGATATGTTGGTTTACGTTGCTATTACGCAATTACTCCATTTAGTAAGCAATTATTTGGTTTATCCTGCAATTATTTGGTTTATCCTGCAATTATTTGGTTTATCCTGCAATTATTTGGTTTATCCTGCAATTAATTTTTTTATTACGCAATTATTGTATTTATCCCGCAATTAATTTTTTTATTACGCAATTTTCTGGGGACTTTCAGGTAAACACCGGGACGGTTCCGTCGTTTCACCAAATTTATACCCTCCACCTCCCTTACGACACAAAACATTCACAAACACAAAATTTCCTCAAACCCGATGCCCCTTTTCACCCCCTTGCTCACTATAACAACAGTGAAAGGGTGGTGCATGTAGATGAAAATTAAATCAGCAGCTACTTACAGTTTTAAGGGGTATTCACAATTCACTAGTTTAGAAGAGTTCAATACACAAATGGAAATGTGGATGGCAAGTTATAAGAGTGAGTTTTCAAAAGGAGAAATAATTGGGTTAAAACGACTTGTTCGTTTTGCCGCAAAGGTTCCTGGAGTTTGCAATGCGAAGATTGGAACAATGTTAAAAGCAATTCACGAGGAGCACGGGTTAAACGCGATTTCTCGTTCTACGTTTAAGAGAATGATCCAAAAGGCAAATTCAATTGGCATTTTTACTGTTTATGAAACAGAACGAAAGAACGGTTCACAGTCGAGTAATCTGTATGTATTCAATCATTTTCCCATTCAAAATGAACCACCTAAGCAATTGAACCACCCTGAAACTAGTAATCTTTCTAAAACTAAAAAAATAAATACTATAACTAAACGTAGAGACGACGTGGTTACACAAGCAGATGTATCCAGCGAACCAAAAGAATCACAAACCAAAAAGAAACTGGACCACACCTACACAGGGGACCATGTACCCACTGAATTCACAAAACTAGTGAAATGCTTCTATGACGATGCAAAAATGATTGAAGAATACTGGAAAATGACAAAAATTGCTGCCTATCGAAACAATCGCGAAACCGACATGAACTGTGTACTTGAAGTGGCAATACAGTCATTTAAACAAATGATTCAAAAGCTAAAGAAATATGTAGTGAAGAATCCATTTGCCTATTACTACGGTGTACTGAATAATAAGTTCAATGATGTGTTTGTAGAAGAACTTGCTGGTATGGGCTTTGATGTTGAAGAGGACATTGAGTGGGAACCACTATACGAAATAGTCGATCGTATTACGGAACGTAAGACCAATTTCTTGTAGAAACTGTCTTCTTTGTTTTGGAAAATGATATGAAATCTCTTAATTTGAACAATAAACTTAGGAATTGCACAATAATTTTAATAATTGAACAATAATCCGAGGAATTGCACAATAAATTCCATAATTGCACAATAATCCTGGTAATTGCACAATAACTAATTTCACACCACACATTGATACTTAAAAAACGAATGGGGACCACTATATAAATTGTGACCAAGGTTTAAGGTTAAAACTCTGACTATAACAGACCTATTTACCCTTCCCATCCTAAACTATCCAAACGTTTGTTTAATTTTCAAACCCCCTGCAATCATTGGGCTAAACCGCTAAACAAACGTTTGATTGAAATCGAATTTTACAAATAGTACAGATGTTTCCGGAAGTTAGTTCCAATAGATTATCATAGATACTAATTAAGTAGTATTTTCATAGTTTTTTGGGTTCTATGGTACTAATAGACTGCTAAATACTTTTCTACTATTTGATATAATAATGATAGAAAACAACCTGGAGGTCATCATGAAAAAGATATTGATGCTAGTAATTCTTACAATTCTTCTATTCGGCTGTGGTCAGAAAAATGAAACAACTAGTGAAAGTAAATCGGAGCCAGAGGTTTCTCCACCAACATCTGAAAATGAAGTGGTAGTTGTAGAAGAAGAAACAGAACAAGTAGAAGAGAGCACTAAAACGAATGAAGTCGAAGAAACAACTGCCCCTGAAGAGAGTACAAATTCGCTAATCATGCTAGAAGATAACATTATCTATCTAAAAGGCATAACACTTGGAATGAGTTCAGGGAAGTCCTCACTATTTTAGGAGAACCGCTATTTAATGGTGCGGACCTAGAGGATGCTTATTACGACACAATCACTGAGTACGAAGATATCTCGATTGGGTATTATAGTGACCAGGCTAGCAGCATTTACTTTAATGGCTCAATAAACTTAGAGGAAACATTACAAGGGTTCGAAGGTCAAAAATATAAGTATGAAGATGATAACACGTACTTCCTATATTCCCCTGAAGGACAAATGTTAGTAAAAATCAGCTCAAATGGAGAAACCTACGACACCTATTTGTTATACGAAGATGAAAATTTCCACTTTTCATTAGACAATGGGATGTTCATTCCGGTTGAGTAGGAATAATGGGACAGGTCACCTGTCCCATTATTGTTCTGCAAATAGGATCCGTAGTTCATCGTCTGTAAATTGCTTGTTGTTTTTATCAAAGTAGAGAATTTGAGTGCGCTGATCAAGATCTTCCGGGATCTTCTTATAATGAAAGAAAAATTCATCTTTAGATACATCAATTAGGTAGCTATAAGACTTAGTATAGTCTACAAGTACTTCTATATGATCAATCTGCAGTTCTGGATTTTCACCCATTACAAAGAAATACCTTCCTTTATTAGTCTTCAAATCTTCATATCTATATTGAGAGAAACCACCATAACCTGCCTCTTTAATTCTTAATTTATTATTCTTACCTTCAACTAGTTGCGCTACGCCTAATTGATTGTCTTCTAGCTCAAACAACACAATATATGAGCTGGTGTCCGCAATTTTTTCTACCTCAAAGACCTTTGGATCAAGGGTCATACTGCCATCACGATTTAACCATAACTTAAGATTATATTGAATTGAACTCTTTTCATTAGTAATATAATACTTTTTTTCATATTCCTTCTGCTCCTTATAGTTCCAACCATAAATCGCAAGTCCGATCACAAAAACAATTAATAATAGATATAATAATTTTTTCAAATTACGTCCTCTTTTCCCCACAAATTGTAGAAATAACTAATAAATGTCCCTAAATTATGTTCGACAAAATCATTCATAGTCCTTCTTTTACTATGCAAAAGTTATCCTCATGTCTTCATGGCATAATTAACGGTTGACTCAAGTCCTATCACCTCTACTAATCATGAGATTTCCTTTAAATGCACAAAAAAACGCCAGACTCCAATTCACCGGCAGTCTGGCATTAAACTTTTAAAAATGCAATTCAGTTTTATATAAACTCTATGTAATTATTTGTTCTTCAAAATAATTTATATAGTTATATAGTTTTTTTCATAAAAGATTATCTAAAAGGAATCATTTTTTTATAGTTTTTCCCACATCAAATAAAATCTTCTAATTACTTGTATCCTCAAAAATCTCTGTATTAACTTTTAAAATTATTTTCTATAAAATCTTTTACTATTTTGTTATATTCCCGCTCATTTTGATTCAAGTTATTCTACATGTCATAATTAGTTTCGATCATCTACCATTCTCTTCTCATTTTCCTATGATGGGAGTTGGAAATAGGACAAATGAGAGAAAGGTTAGTATGTTCTTATCTAATTATTATTTACCTTCACCGGTCTACGAAACTAAGCTATCCATATGGAGGATTTGTTCTTAGTTTTACGTCAAATTGGTGATTGTATTGGGTTTTCATCTTACAGCTCCTTTAAATTGCTTCTTGATACTCAGCGAAGTTATACACAGTGATTAATACGATATTCCAAGGATCCTTGGTGTCAATGATGAACACTAAATCATCACTGATTACCTTCGATACCTTTGATCCATTAAGTACTGTAAAACTAGGCTCTCGGTTTGCTAACGCTCTTCTGCAGAAATCAACTGCTTCACTGCGCGTTTCGAAGTACGTAACTCTTTCATTCAATCTATCTAGCATATGGTACGTACACTTAAAATTAGCTCTTCCACTTATTCTCAATTAATTTTCCTCCTAAAATACCTCCTCTCTCATTTTCACGTAATATCCAACTCCAACAGATACATCCATTATAATGCAAAATGTACCAATTAACTTCAATTTTCGAACGCTAATTATTGACAATACTACGCAGGATTCGACATTACTATTAGGATTTGAGCCACTTTAAATTCTAGAATTAAGAAAAGTGCCGATCTAGTCGACACTTTCAAAGTGAATCTCTCTATTCCCATTCAATCAAAGGATAACCATCTTCATTAACCCCATTCATTCTTCCTTTTGAAATCACTCCCTCAGAGGGGGTGATTATGATTATATCGAACATATATTGCCCCAAGTCTTTGCCCCATATGGTTGTTTCTTTAGATTGGTATGCTTCCGAGTTATTTGCAGCATCAGTATAGTAGTTAATTGTTTTTTCTACCAATTGTTGTACCTGTTGTTCAGAACCATTTTCTTTTAAATACAGGCCAAAGTTTAGGTAGCCTCCTTCTCCCGTCATCCCGAGATGATCAAAAAGTAATTCTTCCTTCATATAGTTATTGGTTGCAGTCATCCATGATTCCTCTAACTTTACAAGATTTTTGTACTTTTCATTTAGATCTTCATAGTGATCTGGTATGGAGATATCAAGATCAAGCTTATCTATCTCTTCGTTAATCTTCAGTTCTTCTACGATTAATCGAGAAGATTCTTCATTATTTCGCTTGGACACAGCCTCCAGTATAATCCCATGTTCAATATCTATCTTCAGTGAATTATAGATAATAACATTTACTGGCCCACTTTCTTGATAAGAAGATGATAACACTACCCACCCCTCTTGCTCGTTAAACTCATCTACCTGCCATGTTCCCTCTTCCATGTTAAGCAACTCAACTTTTGGAAGTAAAGGTTCTATATATATTGGATCATAATAGATCTTTTCGATGGAAACTTCCACCTCAAACGTTTGAAAGGATTTGCCGCTATGAAAAATGGTCGTTATCTTCGAACCTTCTATTATTGTTTCATCATTTAACTGGTAGTCACCATAATCTTTAACAGAATTTGACTTTACGATTATCTGCCCATCCTTGTACTCTGAATTTACGACGTATGAGGACTCTATGTTCGTTGTTCCATTCATTTTACTTGAGTATGTTAAGTACAATTTTTCAAAGGGTTCACGAGGTACACTCCACATCTCAGTAAAATAGGAGATCCACTCTTCTGCCGTTTTATCGGTAACCTTTTCATTATATTCCTCTGTAATTGGAGGTGTATCTACTTCCTCAGTGGGCGTGTTTTGCTCTTTATCTTGAAAAATGAATGAAGCTGATAGTATCGATACAAGAAAAATTGCAGCCATTACCATTAGACCCTGTTTTAGCCCAGGTCCTTTTTTAGTAGATTTATTTTTAATTCTTCGCAAGATTTCATCCTTTTGACTTTTAAATTCGTATTTGGTGAATACTTCCTCATCTAACTCCTTCTTTAAATTACGAAAGTCTTCATTCATTGTATTCACTCCTTTCACTGCTGTCTTTGAGGATCTTTCTCGCTCGCTCAAGACGCGTCCTTATCGTGGAAGGACTTACCTCGAGCATGTCACTAATTTCATTTGATGATAGATTCTCATAATAATATAGAATAATGACTTCCCGATACAACAGCGGTAGCGACAGAACCTTTTGCGCTAATGATTGGCTTGTTTCCTTCTCCATAAATATAGACTCGGGAGTGTTTGTTTCCGACTTTTTTGTAACATGTGTGAGTAATCGTTTAACTATATTTCGCTTGCTTTTCATTGAACGAAGATAATCCTTTGACTCATTTGCAGTTATTGTATAAATCCAAGTCTTAATATTGCTTTTGCCTTCAAAGGTATGATATTTCTCATACACTTTAATAAAGACGTTCTGTGTAATTTCTTGCGCAGCTCCCCAATCCCTTACATAGACAAAGGCAAACTTTGTAATTTGCTGTTCGTATGTATCAATCAAATCTTTTACTATAGCCGTTATGTCAAGCTCCTCTGGTTGAGAAGGTACGCTTGATAAGAAATCCCTCAAATCTTCACCTCCAGTTACTTTTGTTTCTACTTAGACGGAATGAGTTTTGGTTGTGTCTCAGGTTTTGTAAAATTTAAATAAAAAAGGCGTTAAATCTCCGTAATAGAGTACAAATTTTTTTACGATAATAACCAAAATGGGACAAGTAACACTTGTCCCATTTTTTTGTTCTATCTCCCCATTACAATATTGTAGAGTTCAAGGTATCTTTCTTCCATTTGGTTTTCTGATATTCTTGTGAATTCTTCGTTTAAGATATTGGCATCGTTATGGTCCAGGTATTGAATGTTAAACGAGTTCTCGGAGTTTATTGTCATAATAAATCCCCTTACTGCATGGGTTTTGTAAAATCCTTTCGATGTATAAGTTGCAAGGGCTGGTTTTTTCAGACTTGAGATTGTGTTGCTGGTCAACTCAACACTTTCATCTGTTATGGTATATTCCCCTGCAGCTGTTTCGCTCCATTCTGAAACGAGGTTCATTCTCCAAGAAGGAACAGAACCATAATTATTCTTTTTCACAAAAATATATCGAATACCATGTGCTTCATTTACTAGTGGCGAAACACGTTTCCACACTCCAACTAAGCTTTCCATTTTCTTACTCAACAAGCTGGGCTCCGGTACCTTCTGAGTTGTCGAAGTTGTTGTTGAGTTAGTAGATCTAGATGAAGGACTAGTTGTAGAAGTTGATTGTTGCGTCTGTGCAACAACAGCCTCCTCCACGGTTCGTAAACGCTCCTTCTCATCTTGAAACTCTTCTTCTGTTACCTTCGTAAAGTTACCATCCGATACTTTGATCTCAAGATCTGAAACCGGTGTAAATGCGCCAGCTCCAGGAATGATTTGAATTACTTCTTCTTTATTTCCGGTCTGAAGAACCATGTACCATGCTCCGGCGTTGTCTTTGTTAATTTCTATTATTCTTTCAGGGGTTTCCCCTTTTTCTTTCCAAAATCCAGCATAACTAGGAAGTTTGATTTCAAATAGGGTCATACTCTTGTATTCCAGTAAAATTGACTCAAGTTCCTTCATATTTCCTTCATGCGCTAGTTCAATTGGGTATTTCTTGTTACCATCCATTTGATTCGGACTGGCTCCTGATTCTAGCAACATTGTTGTCAGGTTGATATTTTGTTTTTGAACAGAAGCGTGAAGTGGGTATTTCCCACTTTTCGTTGGTAAGTTAGGGTCGGCTCCATAATCAAGAAGCATTTTTACAACTTCCATTTTATTCTCTTCGATAGCATGGACTAGAAAAGTCTCTCCCTTTGGCAACTGGAGATTAGGATCCATGCCACTTTCTAAAAAGAACCGCAACATCTCAGTATTATTTGCTTCACTTAACTTCTCTACTATTCCATTCTCTAAATCTGAAACATTTTTGTCTTTTAATAGAGCTTCTACAAAATAAAGGTTTTCCTTCTCCACAGCTACCTCTATTGAGCTAGTTCCTGTTTCCTCTTTTAAAAATGGATCGGCTCCACTGGTTAGCAGTTTATTGAATAAGTCACGGTTATTTTTCTCAATCGATAAATTAAGTGCTAGTTTCCCAGATTCTGATTTGGTATTTGGATTTACTCCAAGGGTTAGGAGGCTTTCGATTCGCTTCGTATCCTCTTGATCAATTGCTTTTTTATATGCATAAACTTGAAATGATTCTCCATTTACTTTCATAGTAGACTTTAAAAAATAGTCATCCATTGAAGCTACCATAAACTTTCCTGTAGCAAACGCAGAAACTGCATTGATAGAAAAAAATAAGAATAGCATAGCGGCAATTGTTATAGCAGCTATCTTTATCCTAGACTTAGATTGTTTCTTTTTCTCCGGATCCTTCTTTTGCTGAGTAGTTTTCGACTTTTTTTGCGCTTCGGATGGAGCAGACCCTTGTAAAGCACTCGTATTGTTCTCTTTTACACGTTGTAACTCCTTTTCTAGTTCGAGTAACTTATCATTAAATGCCTTTTCGAATTCTACAGACATTTTCGGTTCGCTGTTAGATGTGTGTTGTTCAATAGGAGTAACATAGGCTGGATAAACAATATTTTTGTCTACATAGATTGAAAGAAACCAGACTATCAGATCAAACGAATATCTTGCTAATTGAATGGCCGATGGTATATCTCCATACCCCGCATTATGTACAGCTGTGTTTCCCTCTTCTCGTATCAATTCTAATTTCTCATAGATATCAACCGGTATTATGCTTTTCTCTTTTAGTAGAATTAACCGATTGTATTGACCCTTAGGTAATACAAGTCCCTCCATTACGAATACCGCTTTTGTGAGAGTCTCACCTAACATTCGTAGCTTTACCATTGCAGTATTCGGGTCTTGATAAATATTATCCTCCGCCGTTTTAACGAGATATTCTATAACTTCCCACTCTTTAGGAATAAATGTAAAATTAGTACTCTCCACTGGACTCTCTCCCATTTGATGCTGATTAGGAATCTCAAATTATATTACTTTCCTATTTTAACAGAATCCAGTTTTAGTAGGAACCGGGAGTGGTAGGAAATGGTTACTTGGAAATATCCATTCGTTGTAGTTTCTTAGTTTCCGCTCACCCAAGCATCTAACTGGTCCCTAATCGCACCTATAAAGGGTTAACTAATTATGTTGTCGAATAAGTTTATACAAAAATAAAGGGAGAGATAAATAAATGAAGAATGAAACGCTAGAATACGTAAAAGTTGTAAGTTTAGTTTAGCAGTTATCGCTTGGAATTCCGTTGATGTAGATGACTATCTAAGACTGATTCAGTAGATGAATTGTAGATTTCATATTCCAATCCAAATTTTTTAATAAATGCTGGGACGTTGGCACCATTCCATACGTCTAATTTATAAAAACAAGAATATCAAATTGGGGGTGACACGGTGAGAAATGTTCTTCCTGATCCATCGATTCACAAACATTGCACAGATACTTCCACTTTCATTGAGGATTTAATTAATAAATATGAACGCCAAATTACCAATTTTGTTTATACCTATGTGAAAGATTGGTCAGCTGCACAAGAGATAACACAAGATGTATTTATTAAAGCATATGAAAAGAGTTACACCTTTGAGGGTAGGAGCAATGTAAAAACTTGGTTATTTACAATTGCAGCAAATCAGTCAAAGGATTACCTTCGGGCTTTAGAAAGAAGAAAGAAGGGGCTCAAGTATCTATTTTCAAATATGATAACAAACGTGGAAAAAAACACACCTGAAACTATTTTTATAACAAATGAATCCAATCAAACACTTGCTGAAAGTGTACTAGCTTTGCCAGTTATCTATAGAGAAGTTGTAATCTTATTTTACTATGAAGATTTGCCAACAAAGGAAATAGGTGATTTATTGCAAATGTCATCCTCAACAGTTAGAACTCGTTTAAATCGAGCGAGGCAAATGTTGAAGAGTTTAGATGAAGGGAGTGAAATAAATGAGTGAAGGGCATAAAAAGTTAAAAGAGCAGTTGGATAAGCAGGTTTTTGCAAAACACCATTTTCAAAGCCAAAAAGAACAAATCATAAAAAAACTTGAAGTAAAACCTAAAAAATCAAAAAAGGTATATCATGCACTAATGGTTTCGGCGGCGGTTATCTTATTTTCAGTATTATCTGCCCCTTATATATTACAGCAAAAGAATAATAATCTAGTTCAAAGCAACGTAAGTCCACCAAATAATGAGATAATCACTAAAGAGAATAAGCCTGAGAATGAACAAGAAGAGGCGGTGTCATTTTCATCTTTAATCAAAGCCCCTTTTCCGTTAGGTACACCATTAAGCGAGCTAAAGGAGCATTATGGTACACCTTCCTATGATGATTACTATAATGGTGGAAAACTGGTCGCGTTCGACAAGGAAGGATATTTTATTGATGAACTGAATGAAACTGTGAGGGGCTACTATTTTTCAGCACCAACCCTATCTGTGTTCGGTGCCACTGTCGGCATGACTGTGGAAGAAATTAACCAAGTGTTTGCTGAATCCGTTCAACCAGTTGAAGATTTAGACTCTGACGGATACCTCCTTTTTTATAATAATAAAAATGGATTCAAAATCATTTTTACGTCCGAAACAAAGAATGGACCAACTACCTCTGTAAGCTTGACGCGTGAATAAGATTATATTTAACGCTTTTTTCATAGAGATTGGCGTTTGGGGGACTTATAGCTTTGCTTTGATAGGATTTTCAATTTTGAAAAGAATTCTTTAGCCAAATAATAGATATCAATTCTTTTCTGGCCTTCTTTATCCATAAGAGTAAAATGCAATAAAGAAGTAGAACATTCTTGTAAACTGGTGCAAGGGTTGAAGAGCAGAGCTGTCCCGAAGGGCAGCTTTTCTTGATTGACTATCTGTGCAGGTTAGATCAATAAGAATTAGATGGATTAGATAAAAGTTAAAGGGAGCATTGGTCCATGCAGGATTAATGCTCATTTTTGTTGAAGTTCTTAGGTACTATTAAATAAGGAAATCTATAATTGTGAATTACTTATTGCGATAATGTCTTTTATTTATGGTCTTTTCGTGAAGTTTGTGGAGTTAAAAAGTTAAATAATTTAAAAGGAAAAATATCACTACTTTTAGTAATAAAGTTTGTTCAACTAATTTGAAACAGAAAATAGAATCAAGTTTGTTGAGGGGGAGAAAAATGAAGAAATGGGTTAATTATCTTCTGATAAATCTAGTTTTATGTTTTGTATTTTTTTTGTTTTTTCACTTTTGGGGAGCATACTTTGCATCTAGATCCTTAGCTGAACTAGCACTAGTAATTCTAATGTTATTGCCCTTAGGTTTTGCTCTAATCATTAGAGAAAAGCTAAATATTGGAACCAGAAAAGATAGAATATTTTTTGTGTTATTTTCTGTGGTTACAATTCTAATAGTTAGAAAAGTATATTTTAGCTATTTTTATTCATCAGGCCTATTAGGCTTACATTTTATGTAAGCTTAATTTAATTGTATGTAATCAACATTAAATGCTAACATAGCGTTGTTTAGATAGGGGTAGCAAGGGTGGAGAAATTAAACAAGGATCTACTTATTTCAGAGGTAAGGGAATTAGGATATAGTATTTTATCGATTGAAGAATTGAAGAAAATAGATAATACAAATGAAGATGTCATTCCAATTATACTAAGACACTTATCGCAAATTACTGACATTAGTCATAAGGAGTTTTTGGTAAGGTGCCTGGGTGTAAAGGGATTCAATGCTGCCTCTAATCCGTTAATCAATGAATTTATAAACTCGTCTAATAACACTTACAAATGGGCAATTGGTAATTCATTATCGTTAATTCTCGATAAAAGTTCATTAAATGAACTTTTGGAGATTGCAACAGATAAGAAACACGGTACGGCAAGGCAAATGATTGTTGATGGACTAGGAAAATTTAAAGACAAAAAGGTAATTCCTATTTTACTGGAACTATTAGAGGATAAAGATGTCCAAGGACACGCATTATCAGCACTTTCAAAATTTAAAGAACCTGAGTTAATAACCTATATAAAGCCATTCGTGAATCACGAAATAACCTGGATTAGAAATACCGCTAAAAGGGCAATATCAAGAATTGAAAAAATAAACAAAGAGTAAATAATCCTTATTCAAATATCGGGTGCTTTCGTTTAACAATACCCCTAAAAATGGATATTAAAAATAGGCTCAGTTTTAAATGAACCCATACTTTTTATCAAAAACGTCTACAAAAGCACGTACAATTCGAGCTTTAATTTTCGTTCGGGTTCCGAACCCAATCCATATTTCTTGGTGCTTTTTGCACTTTACTATTAGTTTATAAGTAAATTTAACGTAGAATTACTACTAATAATTAGAGGGACATGGGCCTTATCCCCTTGTCCCTCCCAACCTTACTTCACCCAAACCCCACTTGCATTCAGATAGTACCATTTGCCACCATCCAGAATCCAACCGGTTTTCATTACTCCGCTTGCATCCATGTAGTACCACTTGCCACCGTCACTTACCCAGCCAGTTTTCATGGCTCCGCTTGCGTCCATGTAGTACCATTTGCCGCCAGTACTTACCCAACCGGTTTGCATCGCTCCGCTTGTGTTCATGTAGTACCATTTACCGCCACTACTTACCCAACCGGTTTGCATTGCTCCGCTTGTGTTCATATAGTACCACTTACCTCCTACACTTACCCAACCGGTTTGCATTGCTCCGCTCGGGTTCATGTAGTACCACTTGCCGCCACTGATTACCCAACCAGTTTGCATCACCCCAGTAGCATCCAGGTAATACCACTTGTTGCCGTCTTCTAACCAACCTGTTTTCTTCTTTCCAGTCAGTCCCACATAGTAGAACCAAGTGCCGTTTTCTTCAATCCAACCAGATTTCACAACGGTAATTGTTCTTGTCTTAAATGTAGTGTTGTCAGAAGAATCTGTAACGGTATACGTAATGAAGTACTTACCATCTACATTTGTGTCAACCTTGCCTGATACTAGTACTTCGCTTGTAAGGTCACCGTCAAAATTATCTGTTGCAGTAACTCCCTCCATTACGTTAAATGAAGATCGCATTGGGATAACTACATCATCCACACCTATTAATACAGGTGCACCCTTATCTGCAACTGTTACAGCTCTCTCCAATGACGTCATATTCCCCGCGTTGTCCACAACTGTGTACCGTAAAGTATATGTTCCAGGTACCGATACATTTACTTTGCCTAGTACTTCAATGTATGGGATCTCTCCGTCCACATTGTCATGTGCCGTTACGCCTGCCAGTGGATCGAATGAGTCATTTACGCCAATTTCTACATCCTCTATTCCAGTTATTACTGGAAAAATATCATCAATTACAGTAATTACTCTCTCTGCAGTTGCGATGTTTCCTGAACGGTCTTCCACTGAATAAGTCAGTACATGTTCCCCAACTTTTAGCGTATCCACAGTACCAGTGACAGTTATATCAGATGTTACATCTCCGTCCAAATTATCAATGGCTGACACACCTTGCATGCTGTTCCAATCACGTCCATATCCGATAGTTGTGTCTGTAACACCTTGAAAAACAGGAGCCTCTTCATCTACTACAATAATGTCACGCTCTTTTGTTACCTTATTACCAGCTTGATCTGTTGCCGTATATATTAGGGTGTATGTCCCTAATTGGTGTGTATCAACTTCTCCGTCAACCATGATGTTTGAAGTGATAAATTGATCCACTGTATCGTACGCTGTAATTCCTACCAAAGGATTAAACTCGCTATGCACAGGTATAGTCAGCGTTTCTCCACCATAAAATTTTGGTGCCGTATTGTCGATTTGTACTAGATTGTTAGCGAACCGGTCATCGTATAGAAAACCTTCACTATCTATTATGTTAGTAAAATGAAAATGAATAGCCCCTTCTTCTTCCAGAGCATTAAATTCATATTGATATACACGCCCATTACTATTTTCCACTTCTGTCATTTGCATAGATTCTGAGTTTTGTGCGCCTCTTAAGGCAATTCCAACACCATGTTGAATACTCTCCGAAAAAGCAACAGTTACAAGCACCTTTTCACCAGAAGAAACGTTAGTCTTATTCACTTGAACAGACTCCACAATATCCGTTAAGTAGTATCTTAATGGAGAAATATTTATTTCTCCAGCAGCGTTTGGTCCAATCGCTACTGATGTACCATCTTCCTTTAGCCCGACTAGGGAACTACCACCCGCAGAAAAGGACACAATATCAGTCCAGCCCATTTCCTCCGTTAGATTACCCGTGAAAAATTCTCCAACCGCCAAAACCGTACCATCTGCTTTCTGTCCTAGTACACTTCCACCCCTTGCTTCAATTGCAACAATATCTTCCCAGCTTTCTACTTGTTCTTTATTTTCTAGATCACCCGCTACTAGAACAGACCCATCTGCTTGTAAACCAACCGAAAACGTAGTTCCACCATCAATGGCAACAATATCTTTCCAGTGACCTACTTCTAATTGAAGATGGCCAGTGTATCCGGCTGTTACTACGGTTCCATCAGCTTTTAACCCTAAAGTAGTTGAAAATCCTGCTGAAATATCAACAATATCCTGCCAATCAGTTACGCCTAATTGCCCGTAATAATTATCTCCGACAGCAACTACAGTTCCGTCAGACTTCAAGCCAACAGTATGGTTTGAACCCGCTGCAATCGAAATTATATCTCTCCAAGCTCTAACATCTGTTTCACCTTTATAACTATTATTTCCTCCGGCTGCTACCACGGTTCCATCTTTTTTTAATCCAACCGAATGAGAGAAGCCACCAGCAACGGCTACAATATCCTCCCAATCTTGGATATCAAGCTGTCCATTCCAGTTAGTACCTTGACCAATAACTGTTCCGTCCGGCTTTACTCCTAGCGTGAATTGTCCCCAAGGAGAATACAGAGATGTGATATCCTGCCAGCCCTTAACACTCACTCGATCCAACCAGTTATCTCCTGTTGCCACTAATGTACCGTCTTTTCTCATACCAACAGTATGATTAGAAGATGCTGCTATCGCAACAATACCGGTCCAATCCTCAACATTTAGATTTCCATAAACGTTCTCACCCGTAGCGACAACTGTACCATCTGCTTTTAGCCCAACTGTAGAGACCTCACCAGCAGCTATCGAAACAATATCTGTCCACTCACTAATGTTTAATTGCCCATATGAGTTATCACCAACAGCTACTACAGTCCCATCTTCTTTTAAACCAACGGTATGATGAGAACCAGCTGCTACAGCTTCAATATTTGTCCAGTTACCAACTTCACCATGTCTCTCATAGCTTGTTGAAACAACAGTACCATCCGCTTTTACACCCACTGTATGATTATATCCTGCTGCAATTGCAACAATATTCTCCCAGTGTTGGACATTGGTTTGGCTTTTATCGTTTAAACCAACTGCCTCTACTGTCCCATCTGCCTTTAGGCCAACCGTATGCCACTCACCAGTTGCTACTTGTACAATATTGGCCCAATCAGCAACTTGATTTTCTCCATATACGTTATCACCATTTGCAATGACTGTTCCGTCACTATTTAGCCCAACTGCATATTGTGAACTGGCAGAAATGGCTATAATATCTCTCCACTCACCAATCTGCTTATGGTCAGATATAAATGTTCCTATCACATTTCCATCTTCCCTAACTAGATAAGAACCATCAAGAGAAGCAGATAGTTTCCCTTCAAATTGCTTGGCTTCCTCCCGTGTTAAAAATGATGAGGCATACACTTCACTATTAAAATTCATTGGAAGTATTTGTAGAATAAAAGTTAAAATGATTGCTAGACTTAAGGTTTTACGTCCTACCTTCATGGCTTAATCTCCTTTATTTGAGCTATTAATCTCTATTGATATTGTAACACCACTCTCACTAAAAGAGGATATCTTCAAGTACTTACCACCTATTAAAACTACTATTCTTGTAAAAGTTAAGCTTCCATTAACAGTCGCTGGAAAATTGAGAATGGAAAATGGGTTTTTATTAAGACCGGTGTAAAGCAAAAGGATTGGGTACTTGATAATGGTACATAGTATTTTTAAATAGTAGCGGTGTAATGGTAACTGGTGGCAAAAGTCGGAGGATTATGGTATTACTTCTATTCTAGTGGTCAAATGGCTTCTAACACTTACATTGGAGGATATAAACTAAATTCTAGTGTGCTTGGATTCAGTAAATCATTTATATGATGATTTAATTAAGTTCTTTTAGGGGCTGTTCTCACTACATTGAGGCTTGAACATTTGTAAATTCCCTCTCCATTTAAGTCCCTTCTTGGAGAAAAGTAGCACTATAACAGGCATTTTCTTACTACCTAATTTGAAGTAAACAAACGTTTGTATAAATTTCAAACCCTATGCGGCGTCTGGCCTCTCCCACTAAACAAACATTTGATTGAATTAATACTTTAGGATTAGTACAGATGTATGTGAAATGTAAGTTTATTAGATTTTAAATAGTAATACTTTTGTATTAATAATCATTGGATAGTACGGCTAACTGGTTTGGTTGAGAGATAGAGTATGTAATTTCACACTTAAGAGTATAAAATAGCAACACAAAAAGACCAGATTAAAATCTGATCCTTTCTGGTCTGGAAGCACAGGTTGTTCAACAAAGTAGCCTATAGTGTAAGTACAATCTAATCTAAAATAATAGTTATCCTATTTAGAAGTTACCGGAAAGAAGCTGACAACTCCCACAAGAATCATAAGAATAAAATATGCTATAACACACCATAGAATTATAGTTCCAACACGATAGCCTTTTCGTTTAAATATTTGGTTTAAAAGTAAAAATAATAAAATAAAAATTAAGATGGGAAAAATTAAAGGTGTAACAGTACCTAATAATTCCAAGTTACATTCTCCTTTAGGCTCTACGTTTTTTTAATAATTATAATTCTACTTTTTCTCTCAAATACCTTTTAACCCAAACTAAAGTTCCGTATTTTTTGCTAATGTAACTTTAGCTTCATAGTTCAATAACTTTAACAAAAATAAGGCGATAATCCTTCTGGATTATCGCACCCGTTAAAACAATAAGACACCAAAATTCTAGGTTTTACTCCCCCACCATACCGTCATTATCATTATCACGCATATATGGGTATAACCAATGATCTCTCGTTATTGGCATACTGAAACCTGCTTCTTTTGCTTCTTTAATCGTCACCTGTCCATTACCGTTTGTATCAACACTTGAAATATCACCGTTAGAATCTGGGTTAGTGGAATTTGTGTTTGAACTAGTTGAATCGGAAGGTTTACTTCCTGTTAAACCAAGCGATTCGTTTACTTTATCAGGGTTTACATTGTCAAATGTATCAACAATCACGTTACCCCTTAAAGTATAGGTATATTGGTAACTTGAAGGTATCTGAGTTTCTGTGTTTGGATATGTGATAATCGCTTCAAAATTAGTAGCTCCTCCTGCCTTACGGATTGCGTCCTCCATATAAGCCTGATCACCATGTCGGTTGAGCGTACTATCTTGTGGAGTAATATTATATGCATTGGATACCCCACCCAAAGAATCAGCAATGATATGTCCTTCATCTAAAACATCACTTTCAACACCAGGAACCTTCGCCTCATCAGAATAATATCTGCCAGACGATAATACAGGTTCGTTACTGTCATCTTGTAGAATGATTTCGTAAGCAATGACACGTACGAGTTGCCCGTATTCATTCGTAAATGCCCAATATTCACGGTCCCCATAACCAATGTCAACAGCAACGTTTGGTTCACGAATTCCAGACAAATCACCACCATCAACTTCTATAATTTTGTATCCTGCGAACAGTTCATTATTTGGTTGGGTTGGTGTTTCCTCTACTACTAGTTCATCAACAACAGTAGTGATATCTTCTTCTTTTTCACTATTTTCAGCCGTAGGAGCTTCTTGTAGATCTGTTGCTCCATCTGTAATGGACCCATCATCTACGTTGGTACAACCAACCAGATAGATGGTCGTCAAAAGTAAGATTAAATAGGTCATTTTCTTTTTCATATTTGGACTCTCCTATAATAGTTTTATATTGTTCATTCTAAAAATCTCGGAATGGTAAGATAGATAAACTATGTTAACATATTGATATAGTATATTCCAAGATTAATGTTGTTAAGCCTTTAACTATCATAGTCCAAGATTAACTTTATATTAATACTTTTTTCATAGTATGCAATTACATTTAATAAATGCGGTACAGTTTCAAATTGTAACTCGAATTACGAAAAGATAAAACCCCTTGTGACTTCCATTTCCTTCCCAAACAACTAATACGCTTCCAACCGGTAAAGCTAAAGCAACGAGAATTTTAACTAGAATCTAACACTTGAGCTAAAGAGAGAGTGTTTTTTCTCCATACCTTAGCAGCCTGTTTTCATCTCACCACTTTTAGAAAGGCAATACCATCTACCTCAAATACCCAACCGATTAACATTCCAAAGGGAACAAGATAACCGTCACCTGTTCCTTAATAAAAAATTTCTACTAAAATACTCTTTTAGAGAGGTTTAGTAAAACTATAACAGGCATTTTCACATCTCCTAGTTCAAGGTAACCAAACGTTTGTTTAATTTCCAATCCCTTTGCGGCTACTGGTTTCTCCCGCTAAACAAACGTTTGATTGAATTAATACTTTAGGATTAGTACAGATTTATGCGAAAAATAGTTACAAATAAGTATACTCATTAATACCTTAACCCTATATCTATGAGACACTAGGACACTTCCACCGCTTCTATCGCTCTTCCCCATTCAGAAAATTATTTAGAGCTATCTTATTTGTCTCCATATCAATTTCTAATACGGCCCCCGCATGTGGAAATTCAGCATCTCTATACGAATTGTCTATTGGAATTCGCAACGTCTCTATTTCGTCAGGTTTATTAAGAATGAAGTCTTTCAATACGCCCATCATTTCGATTCCTTCTAGGTTCGTTTCCACATAGGGTTGAATGGTTCCTACTAGTTTAGGAATTTTGGAAATACCATTTAAACTAAATACTTCATCTTTTAACGCACTAACAACCTCTTGTTGTCGTTTAACTCTTCCAAAATCAGCCTCAGAATCAGCACGGAATCGAGCATATGACAAAAGTTCCTCACCATTAAGCTGTTGTTTTCCTGGTTCTAATACTACATCAAGATACTTTTCCATTCGTTTTTCTACATTCATTTCAATTCCGTTTGGTGCCAGTGTGTTGACCACCGTTGTAAATCCATTGAAATCTATTAAGGCATAATATTGGATATCAATATCAAAGTTTTGCTTGATGGATTGTCTAAGCAGCTCAGGGCCACCTAAAAAGTAAGCGGTATTGATTTTATAATTTCGATACCCTGGAATCTCTGCATAAATATCTCGCATAACAGAGACAAGTTTTGCTGTTTGTTCTTTAGGGTCAAACTGTGCAATCATGATTGTATCTGTTCGTGATTCAGCTTCTCCTCTTGAATCAACTCCTAATAACAGTACATTAACTTTTCCAAGTGTATTTTTTATATCAGCCCCGTTAAATTCCTGGTTGCTTTCTTTCACTGTGGTTGGTAGATTTGCGTCTTTTTCTGCGATTTTTATACCTTGATAATATTGATAGAATATATATCCGCTTAACGAAAGAATTATTAGTAAAAAGGTGATTAAAAACTTACGAAAACGTTTTTTAGGCTTTCTTCTTTCAGTTCTGTTCACTTTTAGTTGTCCCCTCACATCTATTATCTAACGCTTCATGTTCTAAGAAACTACTTCTACTTTTACATTTCTCTAGTCTTTTTCGTTTACCTCTCATCTCATACATTATTAATATCAAAATTTTACCATTGTATTCTTAAATTAATCTTAAGTAAAACTTATTTTTCCATAAATATTTGTCTTTCTATAGTGAAAACACTCTCTCACCCTATACAAAGACTGAATAAGCTGCATTATCAAGGTTTTAGGTGGAACTTTTGAATAACACAAAAAAAAGACCCACCTTTTAAGGCGGACCTTCTCAATCACACAATCTATCGAAAACAAGCACTATCAGAGCCTAATTGGTAGCCAGCCCGCTATAACATAGAAGATAACATTACACACATCGACGTTTATTAAGTACCCGCCCCCTCTACCAATAACGCTCAATGAGTCTTAAAAATTATTTATACTCAATGCCCCTTTCCACCATTCAAATCACTATAACAATAATGAAAGCTAACTCAACTAGATAGAGTTTGATCTGCTACACTAGTTGGTTATTAAATTCACCAGTAAAAATCCAACCAAAGGGAGCTGAAAAATGTACAAAATCACAAGAAATTACATCCGACACGGTGATTCACGGAGTGGTCTAAATCTCGAAAAGGTACGTTTTATTGTAAGTCATGACACAGGAAATCCTGGTTCAACGGCACATGGAAACCGGAATTGGTTTGATCGGGATCAGCCGTTAGCGTCTGCTCATACGTTCATTGATGATACATACATCTTGGAGATAATCCCTCTAACTGAAAAAGCGTGGCATGTTCGCTACAATCAACCTCAGGATAATAAATTGTTTGGGTATGATGCCAACAACAGTGCAATTGGAGTGGAGCTTTGTCATGGTGGCAAGATCAACTTTGAGGAAGCATACAAACGCTATGTTTGGTACCACGCATACTTGTGTAAGAGGTATGACTTGAATCCTCTTAAAGACATTGTTGCTCATGCCACTCTTGATCCAGGACGAAAAACTGATCCAATTCAAGTGTTACAGAGCAAAGGAATTTCATGGACAAATTTTATTAATGATGTAGATGAAATATGTCTTGCAGTAAAGGCGAGTGTTGAATTGATAGAGGAGGAAGTTAAAGTGTCAGTATTTAAACGTGGAGATAAAGGTGCAGGTGTCTTGGCATATCAGGAAGACTTAAAACTTGCAGGCTATGAAATTAGTGCGGACGGAAGCTTCGGCCCGGAGACAGAGGCCGTCACGAAACAATTCCAGAAAGACAATAACTTGATAGTAGATGGAAGCGCAGGGGCGCAAACTCTCTCGGCTATTGATGACCTTTTAATGCGTAAGGACCCTCCATTAAGGGATTCAGTAATATTTTTTCTAGGTAAAGAGCGGTATATATTAGGCAAGTTATAATTTGCTTGTTACTTTATTTCCCTCTCCTCCATTAGGATAGTATCTGCCTTGTAAGCATGTACTAGGACCTAGGCACTTCATCCCATTGATACGACATGGATAAAAATGGTAGATTAGTAGATAGATTACCATTTTTAAGGAGGACATAATGAAAAAGTTATTGGGAGCATTATTGTTAGTTACGTTATTTACTTTTGCACACTTACCTGAAGTCGACGCAGCTTCTGGTGAATGGAAATATCAGAATGGAAGCTGGTATTATTATGAATCGAACACAATGCAAAAAGGCTGGGTACTTGATGATGGAAATTGGTACTACCTTGGCACGAATGGAGCAATGCAGACTGGTTGGGTAAAATATAGCGGTTACTGGTACTTCCTCGGTACTAGTGGTGCCATGCAAACGGGATGGTTGCAAGACGGAGGAAACTGGTATTTTCTTAACTCGAGCGGTGCGATGAAAACAGGGTGGCTGCTAGATCGTTCAAACTGGTACTTTCTCGACTCTAGTGGCGCAATGAAAAAAGGATGGATACATGACGGTATAAGCTGGTATTTTCTTGCCTCTAGTGGTGCCATGCAAACAGGATGGGTATTAGACGGAGGAAACTGGTATTACCTTAATTCAAACGGCACTATGAAAAAAGGATGGTTACTAGAAGGATCAAGTTGGTACTTCCTTACATCTAGCGGTGCTATGAAAACGGGTTGGATAACTGACAAAGGCAATCATTATTTCTTAAAAAGTAATGGTGTATGGGATCCACATGCAAAAACAGTGAAGCAAGTGATAGCTGGATTAGCTGGCAAGGAGCTAGTTGGTAAGGTAATCAATCATGAAACAGATACAGAGGTGCCATTAACGATTAACAGCGCAGATTCAATGCTGTTAGGTTATGTACTTGCGATTAAAGATATTACACTAACTTCAGGAAACACTGCTACTTTTAAGTATTATGACATTGATTACCCGGATGCCTTTCTTTATGATGGCGAATTAAAATTTGAAAATAATTCATTGATCATCACAGTACTTGACGGTGATGTTGTATGTTCGTTTCCAATACAATAATAATTTTAGGGCTTTTCTCATCACATGAGAAGAGCTCCTTTTTTGTGTGCGAAAGGCGCTAGTATGCAATTATTCCATTTAACCTGCAATTATTCGGATTAGTATGCAATTAATCTTAGTTAGTATGCAATTATCGTATTTAACCTGCAATTAATCTTTTTAATATGCAATTCCTCCCTCCCCCCGCACAATTTGAAAACTCGGCGAATGCCGAGCCTTTAGGCGACAGCAGAGCCGTAGTTGCACTTAGCAGATAGGAAAGAATTTTATGCTTTCCTATCTGCTAAAAAAATAGTGGGACAAGCAACTTGTCCCACCACATTAGTCAAACCAAACTTCAATATGTTCCATCCCGTTATATTCAAACATTCTTTTTATCTGATCTTCTGTAACCCGCTCGATTGATAGTGGAGGTAGAGAGTCAGCACTGAAAAATCCTACATCTGATGTTTCTACACTGGTTTTCGGTTCTCCACCTACCAGTATGCATTCGATAAATAGTTTGTAACTATGGTGGATGTTTGGTGTGTGCCCATGCATGTTCCGATCTAACACCGCCAGTAACCGCTTAGGGGTTACAATATAACCGGATTCTTCTTCTACCTCTTTAACAGCATTTTGGGAGGGTGATATTCCGATATCTGCCCAACCGCCAGGTAAAGTCCATTTGTTATCGCTCTTCTCTTTTACCAACAATATCTTATCCTCACGAAAGATAACGGCCCGTACATCTACCTTAGGAGTTTGATAGCCTTCTTCATTAATAAAAACCTTTTTAACATCGTCCAGATTTTTATTCGAATACTCCGCAACAATCTCTGCACTTATGTTTCGTAGCTCTTTAAATCGCTCAATATCATATACATCCTTTGAATACGCCAAACCCGATTGCGATATCGCCTGGATTTGCTGTGCCCATTCCAACCATTTCATACTCATTTAGATAACCACTCGTTTCGTAACAGAAAATTTAAGATATGTCCTGTCATCAAAGGATAAATTGCCTTTCTTTAATCCCTTGGCAGACTTATAAAGACGGAAGCACAATGGATCTTCTGTTAAGACCTTTTGTAGCAATTCCTCTGATTCCGCAAGACTACTCTTTACATATGGATAACCATCTGAAGCTAAGACAATGTAAGTAGCATCTGTAGGAACCTTAATAATCTTAACCTTTGAAAAATCAACTTCAAACCCATTAATAATCTCAAATCCGTACTGGTTTTCAGGATCATTTTGTAGAAAATACTGCTGCTGAATCAGTTCTTGAATAAATGTCCAACCGGGATCATTCTCAAGTAATTCAGTAATGGTTTTACCTTTAATTAATTCCGCTTCTAAGTATAGTGATCTCGCATTAGCTGTTATCTCATCTATTACTTTTTCGTTTTTATAGAGCTTGTCGTCAATCATACATTGACAATCTCCAATTTGCCAAACTTCGCGATGATAATCACTATAGACAATTAGACTCGCTGTCGGGGCCATCCATGCGTTTTTCTTAATCTCTTCAACCAACCCAATTTCGTGGTAGGTGTGCTGCATAGAAAGATTAATTTCTTTAATCATATCTTGTAAACTAATTTCTCTTGGTAGGGATTCGATTGTTGCTTTTATGATTTCTGCTGCAAGTCTACCTGGAGTTTTACCATTCATTTTCCTACCAGATATATTTGTTGCACCATCAATAACGGCAACAAAATCGTTTGTATAGACAAATAAATCTTCACATAAATCTGCTTCTCCAAGCTTTCCCTCTGATAGTGATTCAATCATAGAAATACTCATCTGATCTCACCTATCTTCCATTATATTTTGGTCTAGCTCCACTATCCTTTCCCATTGCTCTTCATCATCTATTAACGGTATTAAACCTCCTGCTTGTAAACTACTATATATCGCTTGTTGGTAGCCAGGGTACTGACGATAATAATCGATAAAAGTAGGATCCTGTGTAACATTACGATAAGCAGGAATCAAGGTTTCCTTAACGGCCAATGCTTGTAATTGTTCCTTTTGTAATAAAAAAGTGATAAAGTTCTTTGTTAAACTTTCCGATTCAGGATGGTTGAATAACACGAGTCCGTTACCGCTAGGAATCAGGTTTTTCTCGTTTATCGGAAAAGGGAGCGTCTGCCATTTGAATTTTGTCCCAATTAGTTTTTCAAATAATTGAATGTTCTTTGAGGTACTTATCAAAATGCCGCCTTCCCCATTTACAAACTGGGTAATCGCCAGATGATAGGTATAAGGAGGTATTAATCCTTCTTGTTTCATTTTTACCCAAGAAGACTCATTAAATTGGGTTAGCCCAATTCCCTCGTTTTGAAGTAAATTGGTTATATACCATGGGTATAAAGGGTCAGAATGTATTCCCCATATCCCTTCATGCTGCAGTTCAATTTGCTTACCAATTGAAATGAGTTCCTCAATTGACTTCTTTTCTATAGTAGTAGATTGACCATCTGTAAAATTACTATTTACATATAAAAGCGGTACTTCATATCCAATTGGAATTGCCCATAGCTTACCTTCATATGTAAACCGCTTTTCAATTGACTCTACAAGCGAGGCTTTTATTTCACTTGGTATGACATCGTCAACCTGTAATACAGAACCTGACTTTACTAGAGGGCTTAAGCCATAGTAGGAAGGCACCTCTGCAACATGTGGAGGCGTTCCAGCTGAATTTGCAATATACAATTCCTCTAACAATGTATCTGCATTTTCAACTCGTTTCGTAACCACTTCAATTTCAGGATGGTCCTTCTGATATTCTTTCGCTTTATCTAGTAATGCCGCAGAATAGGCCCATATTTCCAGCTTTTGTTCAACCTTTGCTTGACGGTTCAACTCTTCCTCAGGTCTCAATTTGTATAATAGTAGCCCTAATCCAATGATGGTAAAAATGCTTATTAAAAATAAAATTCTTCTCATAAAAGTAAGTCCCCTATCTGTACTCAATATAATTATTATAGCGCGGATAGAGGACAACCTACATTACATTGATATACCTTTTTTACCTGATAACATATTAACAACTACTAACGAAAGAATTGTACAGAATGATAGTATTGATGCTAATGCAGCAGCAGTACCAAAGTTTGCCGTAAATACCTCTCGGTAGATTGTAACCGTGATTGTGGCAGTATGACCTGCATAAAGCACAATCGTTGAACTCAACTCATTGATTGTCGTTACCCAGCTTAAAATCGCTCCTGATAGAACACCAGGCAACATTAAAACTGCCGTCGTTTTAAAGAATGTCTTCATTGGCGGTACGCCTAAACTAATTGACGCCTCTTCCACACTTTTATCAATTTGATAGAGAATCGCTGTGCTCGAACGCATCGTGTAAGGGAGCTTTCGAATACAGTAAGCGATCACCAGGATAATCCATGTTCCTGTTAAAACCATTGGTGGTTTATTAAAAGCAATGATTAAACTAATCCCTAGAACTGTTCCTGGGATAACATACGGAATCATAATAAAAGCATCTAATAGTGAAGATAGCTTCGAGTTTCTTCTTACAATGACGTATGAAAGTAACAATCCGGAAATAACCATAAACACAATCGCAATTGAAGAATACGTAAATGTATGGATAATCGCCTGTGGAACTTTAAATAAAATTTCGCGATAGCTATCCAAACTGAATTGGTTTGTAAATACAGGACCATTTGTTTTTAAGAATGAAGTGTAAATAACAGTTGCTTGAGGAATCATTGAAACTCCAACAACAATCGCAATAAACAACATCGCGAAAAACTTCTGTAATGGCTTTAACTTGATTACTTTTGGTGGTCGCATGGAACTCATCGAGAATGACTTTCTTGTAACAAGATATCTTTGTAAAAATAAGATACTCGTACTTACCGCTAGTAATATCATACTAAGAGTACTTGCCATCGCAGGGTTTGAGCCCATTTCATTTATAAATTGTTCATATGCTAGGATTGGTAATACTTTAATACCTTGTCCTAATAACATCGGTGTTCCGAAATCAGCAAATGATGCCATGAATACCATTAATGCCCCGGTTGAAAGAGTAGGAAAGATTAGTGGTAAAGTGACTGTGCGCAGCTTTCTCCATCTTTGACTACCTAGGCTTTCTGCCGCTTCCTCTAGGGAACTATCTACTGTTTTCAATGCTCCTGAAACATATAAATATATATGCGGGTAAAACTGGATTGAAAATACCCAGATCATCCCGTGTAATCCGTAGATTGATTTTACATTCAGGCCAAGATCATGAAGGAAGTTAGTTATATATCCATTATTACCAAGCATTAAGATCCATGAGTAAGCTCCAATAAATGGAGGGGATAATAATGTTAAAATGATAAGAATATGGATGAGTCCCTTAAACGGAATATCGAATCTTGTCATGATGTAAGCTACCGGTACACCGATAAGTGTTGCAAAAAAGGTAGCTGAGATACACACGATAAAGCTGTTAATAAGGGCTCCATAGTAATACTTGAGGGTAAAGAAATCCTTATATGTTTCTAGACTAAACTTACCTTCATAGTAAAAACTTTTCACAAATATATTAAATAGGGGATATAGTAAAAACAATAGGATTAATGCAAATGCAGCAATCATGACTAGATTCCAAAAATCCCATTTTATCTTCTTTGACTTTTTTGTCCGGTTCATCGGTGCTGGTTTAATTGGTGCTTCCATGGAGATTTAGTGCCTCCTCTCCGTCCTCGGTATACACAACAGATTCTTCAGGGTTTAAGTATAACTCCACCCCTTCACCTTCATTCATTAATTGGTAATATGGAACGGCATGTTCATGTACCTGAATAAACTCACCAGAATCCTTTAGTTCAACCTTGTACTCTACCTTTTCACCTAGGAAAACAGCTTCAACAATTTTCCCTTTTACAGTTGGTCCAAGATTTTTATTTTGGTCGCGAATGACCTTAATTTGTTCTGGACGAATTGAGTAGATTACTTCTCCTGAATACGGCTTTGCTAGTTTAATTGGAAGTTGAACTCCTTCAACCTCTACATTCACTTCTCCGCTGCCATTTACTTTTCCTGAAAGAAAATTAGTAGAACCGATGAAATTTGCAACAAATTGATTTTTAGGAGTTAAATAAATTTCATGTGGCTTTCCGATTTGTTGAATCTTCCCATTGCTTAACACAGCAATGCGGTCAGAGACTGCAAGTGCTTCTTCTTGGTCATGCGTAACATAAATGGTAGTAATACTAAGTCTCTTTTGTAACTCACGAATATCGGACCTCATTTTTAAGCGGAGCTTTGCATCAAGGTTTGATAGTGGTTCATCCATTAATAATAATCCTGGATGGATGACAATTGCTCTTGCAAGTGCAATACGTTGTTGCTGCCCACCACTCATGTCAGACGGCTGGCGGTCTTTTAAATGAGCAAGTTCAACCATTTCGAGTGCTTCCATTACTCTCTTTTGGATTTCTTGTTTTCCAACTTTTCTTGCCTTCAATCCATATGCGACATTTTCAAATACCGTCATATGAGGGAAAATCGCATAGCTTTGGAATACCATACCAATGTTACGATTATGAGTAGGTGTATCATTGATATTGGTTTCATCGAAGTAAATATCTCCCTCTTCTTGTCGATAAAAACCCGCTAGTGTACGAAGAAGGGTTGTTTTACCACATCCACTTGGGCCAAGCAGCGTAAAGAATTCTCCCTCTTGAATGTCGATTGTTGCGTTGTCTACACCTTTTACGTCTCCAAAATATTTGGATACCTCATTTATTTTTACCTGTGTCACTTTCCTTACATCCTTCCTATTAAAGAGAGAATCGTTAGCTATCAACGATTCTCTCAACCTATTATTTACCGATAATTAGATCCTGGAACTTCTTCATTACATCTTCTTGGTTTTCAGATGCCCAGTTAAAGTCATAGTCAACCATTGGGATATCCTTTGTAGCAGGTAGCCCTTCTGGTGCATTCACATCATCACGAACTGAACGTCTATTAAATTCAGTTACGATTAGCTCTTGAACTTCTTTGCTAGCTAAGAAGTCTAAGAATTTTTGAGCATTTTCTTTGTTTTTAGCCCCTTTAATTAATGCCATACCATCAGGAACAGCAGAAGTACCTTCACTAGGGTAAACTACGTCTACATTTGCTCCACCTGCAATATAGCGGTAAGCTGCTTCTTCAAGTGTTACACCAAGTGGGAATTCTCCATCAGCAACACCTTTGTATACCATACTAGAGCCGCTTAGGATTTTTCCATCTAAGTTCTTTACAAAGTCAGCTGCATAATCCCAACCATCATTTTGATCGCTGAATGCAGTTAGCATTGTTACTAATTGCGTATAAGAAGAGCCTGATTTTGCAGGGTCTGCATATGCAATTTTACCTTTCCATTTTGCATCTAATAGATCTTCCCATGATTTCGGAGCATCTGCATCAGTTACCATATCTTTGTTTAACATGATAACCATTGGTAAAGCAGAGAAGCCTGTCCAAAGATCATCTGAGCTCTTATATGCATCAGGAATATTTGCATCGTCTGCTACTTGGTATGCTTCAAAGTGGCCTTTGAAAGCTTCAAGAGATTCTGCTCCCCCACCCCAGAATACATCTCCAAGTGGATTTGCTGATTCTGCTTCAACACGGTTTAAAAGTTCACCAGTACCACTAGATACAAGCTCAACTGTAATACCTGTCTTGTCTTGAAACTCTTTAATAATTGGGTTAATAATTTCTGCTTGGTGTGGTGAGTAGACTGTTACTTTAGTAGACTTCTCTCCACCTTCTTCTTTATTGCTACTTCCTGTTTCTTCCTTGCCACTACATGCAGCCATAGTAAGCATTAACACTAGTGCAAGAAACAATGCGAACGTTTTTTTCACTACCTTTTCCCCCTTATTTGAATTCAGTAGAATATACAAAGTATATTTTTGTTTGGAAGCGATTACAATGTGGTATTTTTTCGTAGATGTTTGTTATTTTTCGAGTTACTTCTTTTTAAAAGATTGCTACTATTTGTTTTATACAAAGACATGCTTTTTTTACATAGTTTGGTGATTTCCGCTCCTGACACTCGCTTTCCGCGGGCGGACCGTGAGCCTCCTCACTGAAATGCTGAAGCGGCTTGGTCAGAAACGAGGAAATTGGAGACTCCGACAAAAGAGGCGTCTTTTGCCTCTGGCGGAGGAGTTGAAATTTCTCGAGTTTCTAGCCGCTGAAGCTAGACAAGTCGCAGGCTCCTGCGGGGTCTCACCTGACTTGCACAGGATGTGCTGACGTCTACGTTCGCCACAGGACGTGGCGGTCGTTAGTAGACGTTCCTTTTGCTTTTCCGGCAGGACTTTGAGAGGCTCCTTTGAATTCTCCCACGCACGAAGAAAATGCAAAGCATTTTCGAGGAGTCTCGTGTCATCCGCTCCAACCACCCTTCTGAAATCATGATTAACAGATAAAAGATAGTTTTCCATAAAAAGCTAAAAACGCAACACAGTACTGAAAACAAAATAGAGACCTGATTTACTCAAGTCTCATAAACTAAGGTTTCGCACTCCTATATTCCGAAGGCGTACACCCTGTATACTTCTTAAAAATCTGACTAAAGTACCTTGGATCTGTGTAGCCGACAGCTTTGCTAACTTCGTTTGTTTTTAGTGAGGAGTGAGCAAGGAGCTCTTTGGCTCGGTTTATTTTTAGGACCGTCACATAATCGATAAAGTTTTGTCCCGTGTATTGTTTAAAGATTCTACTTAGATAGCTGTCTGATATATAAAAGGTTGCGGACAATTCATGTAATGAAAGTTGTTCACAATAATGTTTGTGTATATAGTCTAGTAGATCTTGAATATTGATCGGCATTTCGTGTTGTTCATAGAATGTGCATCCAATTCGATTTTCTTGTTTTCTCTGCTCCTTCGCTAGCTGCGCTTGTTTATATAAAGTAGGCAGTTCGCTTGCGTCATCAGAGAGTTCACTCACTCCACCATACAAATACTGTTCTTCGAAAAATGCTTTAATTGATTCTGTTTCCTCTTTATTATTTTGAAGATTATATAAAAGTAGTAACCCGTCACTTTTTTCATCTATCAGGAGCCACTGATGAGGCAGGCTCGGCAATAGATTTCGCATCGATGTTTGAGCTTTCTCAATACAAACAACCCGATACGATGTAAAAAGGTCTTGGGATCCTTCAAGATAACTCGACTCATAATTTAATTGGCCCTTCATAATCGCTAACACAGTCATTTTTAGGGTAGCAACTCTATCTTGCTCCTCCTTCTCAATGCCTATTGCGATTGAACCGACACTCTTTTTTAACTCTATTTCATCAATTGGTTTTAGATGAAAATCAGTTACACCTAAGCGAATTGCTTGCTGTGCGTATGAAAACTCACTATATCCCGTCAAAATGATCGTTTTCATTTTAGGGTTAACCTCTGTTATCGCTTCAATCAAAGCAAGGCCCGACAAACCCGGCATACGAATGTCGGTAAGAAGTATATGCGGCTTTTCACTTTTCACTATTTCCAGAGCTTCATTCCCATTGGCAGCAACTCCACAAATAGTAACCCCCATTTGCTCCCAATCAATTGTTTCAGCAAGGCTTTTTCTTATCATCCACTCATCATCTGCAATAACCATCTTAATCAGAGCAAATTCCTCCTATCTCTTATGATTGGGAGCTTCATCATTACAGTCGTTCCACAATCTTTTTTGCTAGTAATAGAAAGGCCGTATTCCCTACCAAAGAAAATTTCGATTCGTCTTCTCACATTTTCAAGACCTATCCCTGTATGATCTTCTTTTACAGGTGCATTCTTAAAAAGGGTTCTTAATGTATCTTCATCTATACCCAAGCCATTGTCTTCTACTTTTATTAATAGGTATGTTTCATCTTCAACGATATCAATAGTTAATTCCCCTGTTCCTACTTTAAGTTCAAGACCGTGGCTAATCGCATTTTCAATAATAGGCTGGATAAGTAGTGGTGGAACATATAATGATTTTGTTGATTCTTGAACATTGACAGTAATATTGATCTTATCTTGAAACCTCACCTTTTGTATAAAAAGATAATAATCAATTAACCTCAGATCTTCTTCTAGTGTTACAAATTGCTTTTCTTTGTTTATCGAGTACCTCAGCATCTCACCCAGGGCAATCGACATTTCACTAACAACCTTCACTTTTTCAAGCTTTGCAATTGCACTCATAGTTTCAAGTGTGTTGTATAAAAAGTGAGGATTAATCTGCGCCCGAAGCGTCTTAATTTCCGCCTCCTGCAGCAACGTCTTTCGTTCAACACTCTCTTTTATAAGTTCCTTTAATTGCGAAACCATGTTATTAAAGTTATTTCCCAATGATCCAATCTCATCAGAGTATGTTGTTTTATACGTTACATCAAGATTCCCTCTTTGTACCTTCTTGAATAAACGGTTCAAGCTTTGAATCGGATTGGTCAGTGACTTTGAAAAAAAGTATGACATCCATATTGCAATAATAAAACTAATTAACGCTACTATAATCGTTATATAACCAAGTAAGTTACTATTTTTTGTTACGGTGCTTTCTGGTATAAAGGTTGCAATTTTATAATGTGAATCCTCACTCGTATCATAGATTAAAATCGTTGATTCATCGTTCCAATTAGTTCTTGTATATCCGCGAGTACCCTCCAAAATGGTCGGTAATGTCGGGTGATCCAATCTCATACCTATTGTTGCTTTGTTAGGATATCCAGAAATAACATACCCACTCTGATCCAAGAGAAACAGTTGAGATATTTCTTTCGTCTTCTGCTGATAAATATCAGCAATCGTAGATTCGAGAACATCGATAACCAGATACCCTACAGGTTCTCCCGTTTTTGGATTCTTGATAAGTCTACTAGCACTCAAGACGATATCTTGGTCCTCAACCTTCTTAATGGTGTAATGGGTATCCCAAACCAAGGCACCATTTGCTTCTCGTGCTTTTCTAAATATTCCCCAGTTATCCTTATAATGTTCATACTGGTTCGGCAAATAATCTCCAGTAAAATACCGGTCACCATTAAAACCCATCACATAAAAAAGCAGGTTCCAGTTTTTCGAGCCTTTAACCGTATCGAAAAGAGAAGTGATTGCTTGAAAGTCCTCATGCTTTTCATAATCACTTCGGTCTGGACTTTTTAATAACGCATCCTGCACAACTTCATTACGATAAATATAGTTACTTACCTGTTCCAAATCCTTTGTAAAAAAAGATAGATTTGTATTAACCTGAATCAACCGTTCCAGCACACTCTCACTGACCTGCTCGGTCACGATCTCCGATGACTTTTGATAAGTAAAACTCCCAAGCATAATCAATGGGACCATCACGATAAATGTAAAAAATATCATTAATTTTTTCTGTATAGATAAATTCATAAAGTTTCTAATCATGGAACCACCTTAAAATAGACAATCTATTAAGTTCTTTCTATACTTTATAGCAAATTTTTGAAAAGTTAAATAGTTGATTGTTGGTGACTGATTTTTCTCGAAGAATATTCGTTTTTCGGGCTATTCTCATCACGTGAGAATAGCTCCTTTTTTGTGTGTGAAATTTGCTATTATGCAATGATTCCATTTATCCTGAAATTAATCGGATTAGTATGCAAATAATCTTAGTTAGTATGCAATTATTGTATTTATCCTGCAATTAATCTTTTTAAT
>NZ_JBFOKR010000003.1:219740-320758 GCF_047246645.1 Ferdinandcohnia jepli | reverse complement strand
TCCTTTAAAGAAAAATGAAAAACTAAGATAAACCTAGAAAAAAGGAGATTGTGTACAATAATTAGGGGGTTAAGCCGCTTATGCACGTTACGAGAAAAAAATGCATTTTAGCGAAAACCCATCTAGGATTAAATATATTCTTTAACCAATTATTTCTATAAGGTAGATTATTATTTTATGCACCATAACGGGAGATGGAAAAATTAAAACTAAAAGTGCATCAATCCTCCCTGGACCAATGCACCCTACAATTTTTAATCATTTTCGTTTCTACCTCAATTTGATGATATATTCGCGACACTTGCCTTTACTTCTTTTGAAGTATAACCAGCTTGTTTCTTCCAAAACAGGGTGATTACGATTCCCAAAGCCATTATTACAGTTGCAAAGTAGTAAGGGTAGTCAATATCCACATCAAATAGGATTCCTCCAATAATAGGACCTGTAATGTTCGCGAGACTTGTGAACATTGAGTTCATGCCACCAACAAAACCTTGTTCGTTTCCAGCGATGTTTGAAAGGTAAGAAGTGACAGCCGGTCGGAATAAATCAAATCCTACAAATACAATAAATGTAACTAATAGGATATAAAAATAGGAATGAACAACCGTCATTAAAAAGACAAATAAACCTGATAAAACTAAGCTATATCGAATCAGTTTGATTTCACCCCAAATTCGAGTAAGCCGGTCAAACAATAGTACCTGTGATACAGCGCCAAAAATAGCACCACCCGTTATAACAATGGCGATATCTGATGGTTTAAATTGAAACTTATGATCTACGAATAAACTAAAAAATGATTCAAAAGCTGCTAAACCAAATGATGTAATAAATATTAAGATAAACGCTATAAAATATTTCGGCTCAAAAATACGTCCGAAACCCTTCCTACCACCTGTGGTTTCCTCATGCATTTCAAGTACACGATCCGGTTCAGAAATGAATATGATTGTAAGAATTGCAGCTATTGTACCAAGTGCACCAGCAAAATAAAATGGAGTACGTGTTCCAAACTCCGCTAAAAATCCGCCAATTCCTGGGCCAATAATAAACCCTGTACTAATGGCTGCTGACATATAACCAAGCGCTTTCGGACGAGTTTCCTTATTTGTTATATCAGCAATATAGGCAGTAACACCTGGCATAATAAATGCAGCACTTATCCCACCTAAGATACGAGAAATAAATAACGTTTCAATATCTTTACCAAGCCCAAATAACAACTCTGAGAATCCGAAAATAAATAATCCAAGTACAATAATTATTTTTCGTCCCCACTTATCTACAGCCTTTCCCGCAAATGGCGAAACAATCAATTGTGCCATCGCAAAAGCAGCTGTTAGATAACCTATAGTCATACCATTTATCCCCAATTCATTCATGAGCTTAGGTAATACTGGGATAACAAGGCCAATTCCCAAAAACGCAATAAACAAATTCATTAATAACAATCCTAAGGTAATTTTATAACTCTTCATTTTACGCACTCTCCTCAACAAAACAACTAACATTGGAGCTAGTTATTCCTTTACATCCTATTATCCTAGTGTATATAGTAACTATATAGTCAAGGGTGGTGTTGTAAAAAATGAATGAAAAAAGTGTAAAGTATTTAACCACAGGTGAATTCGCGAAGCTATGCAAGGTGAATAAACAAACCCTCTTTTATTACGATCAAATCGGCCTTTTATCTCCTGTATATAAAAATGAAAAAGGCTATCGTTTTTATTCACTGAACCAAATTGAATTATTTTATGTGATTGATTTATTAAAAGATCTTGATATGTCGCTACATGATATTCAACAATACACACAGAATAAATCACCTGAAAGTTTTTTAGCATTAATGTATCAGAAAAAAGATGAGATTGTGAAAAAGCGCAAGGAAATTGAAATGAAGGAAAGACAGATAGAGACCAAAATCGCATTGATGGAGGAAGCCTCCCTGCTCGACTTTGATCAAATTACACTTGAACATTTACCAGAAGCCACACTCTTTTTAAGCAGAAATATAGAAGATATTACTGATGATGAGTTTGTAGAAGTTCTTTCAGAGTTTATTGGTCAGGTCAATGAGTCACAGCTCGATACGGGATATCCCATCGGTGGTATCACAAAAAGTGAGCAAGTAATAAATGGAGAATACTCTAAATACAGCTACTTATATATTGAACAACCTCACCCTAAAGAGGGATATCCATATTTCAAGGCAGTTAAAGGTGATTTCCTCATCGGCTATCATATTGGAGAGGACAAAACTATACAGCATACATACAAGAGAATTTTTTCAGAGATGGAGCGTTTAGACCTATCCTTAGGTGATTATGTTTTTGAAGAGTATATTTATGATACCGTTGTAAGAAATCATAAGGAACAATACGTTACTAAAATTATGGTACAGGTATTAAAAGCATAAGTCTGTGATGTAATTAACCAGTTTACAAAAATAAAATTTTCCCTACTCTACCTCTATTATCATTTAAAGAATATTAACTCCTTAATATCACATAATAAAATTAGTAGTAAATGTATAGGGGTGAACCGCTTTGGAGAAAGAGGATATAAAATTAACCTCAGCAGAGATTGGTACTTTGTGGGGCGCTTATGTTAACGGGACTGCGATAGATACTGTTAATAGATATATGGTATCAATAGTTGAAAATGAGAAAATAAGAGCATTATTTGAAGAAGCAATCCATGTATTTGCACAACAAAAAGAACAGATTGTATCGTTTATTAAAAAAGACGGATTTCCTCTACCTAATGGCTTTAATGATTCAGATCTAAAAAGTAATGCCAAAAGACTATTTACTGATATCTTTTGTTTACATTATCTCCACATCATGACCTTGCATGGTTTAATCGGTCATGTAACAGCATTATCTTCATCAGTAAATAGAGATTTACGATATTTTTATGATTCATGTGATTCTGACGCAAAGAAACTCTACCATAAATGTACAGAATTACTTTTAGAATTGGGCCACTTTCAAAGAGACCCATATTTCTACCCAGAAGAAAACCAGGAACTTATTACTACAAAAGAATTCACTGACGGTTTTTTTGGAAGAAGTAGACGTTTGGCTGCAACAGAAATTATTAGTTTATCTTTAAATCTTAAGAAAGCGGTTATGTCTAAATCTCTCTCTATTTCATTTAGCCAAGTTAGTCAGTCAAAGGAGGTAAGAGAATTTTTAGAGTACTCAGGTAAGGTAGCAGATAAACAAATCAAATCATTATCAGCAATATTGCAGAAAGATAATCTACCTGTTCCTATGTCGTGGGAAACAGAAATTACAAATTCAACTGAAACACCTTTCTCGGATAAGCTGATGATGTTTCATATGGGGTTTTTATTTCAAACGGCACAAACTTTTCAAGGTGCCGGTTTAGCAACAGCCATGCGAACAGATCTTGCATTTGAATACGAAAAAGTAATCATCGAAAATTTAACAGTAACGAAAAAGTGGTTTAATATCATGGTTAAATATAATTGGTTAGAACAACCCCCTCTTGCTCCAAATAGAAAGAAAATTGCACAAAGTGAGTGAATTGTACTTCCCTTACCCCACTCCATTTCGTTAGTAGGTTTATTTTACACCTATTATATTTGATTGGTGATTTCTCCTGACCAAACTTGAAAAACCACAGTCCAGTAAGACCGTGGTTTTTATACTTTCTCATCATAGTAATTTGATTTTTTCTACATATTCTTACTTTGCTGAAGAAGTTTAGATTCGCCTGTTTTTTCCCATTCTTCTACTGTTTGATATGCTTTTTCGGGTGAATACCCTTTCCCCACAAGTACTCCCATGAGAATAAACTCTTGCAGGATATGTGTCATATTTATTCCTCTTTTAACATCTTCCAAGCCTTCTTTGACTAAAAACTCTGTGTACTTGATCCATTCATCAGGTGTCTTACCAGAAACAACAGTGGTACGTTCCTTTTCTGCAGACATGGCCTCTGCTTTTGTTCGATGAACGGTTCCAAAAGGATGGTTTGGTGGAGCATAGATGGAATAAAGTTTTAATGGTATATTCCCCGTATTTATAACATTATGCCAGGTACCCGCCGGGACAAAAATAGCATCCTCATCCTGAACATTTCTTTCAAAATCCAATTTTTGTTTAGTTTTACCCATTCGAACTAGCCCTTGCCCCTGTTCAAGACGTAAAAATTGATCTACGCTCGGGTGTACTTCTAAACCTATATCCCCGCCAACTGGAATACTCATTAGAGTCGTTTGTAAATGGGTACCGGTCCATAAAGCTGTCCGGTATGTTTCGTTCTGCTTTGTTGCTGCATTAATATTAACTACATATGGATTCGGACCATAGTCTTTTAACTGAAGTTTCCTGTTATCATAATACCCCTGATAAAAACCCCAATTTGTCTCATATGGGTTAGTCCCATAGCCTGAGAAATGCCGATTGTTATAAGTCGGTACATTTACATAATAGGTATACTGATATGGTTGCCCATACGGCATATTGTACATGATCTTCACCCCCTCACTTAATGATTAACACTTATAAGGTATGTACGTGAGGGAAAAAATGTACGTTTATCACAGTAATTTTTTCAAATCCCTATGTCTGTTTAAAAGTGCAAGAATCATCATAGATACGGATAGGTTTATACATAAATTGGTACAATAAAAAAATACCTCTTTAGTGGGTATAAGAAGCCTTTATTTTAATCATTAAACTAATAAAACGGGAGAACCAATGGACGATCTACTATTATCTATATGGAGAACAGGATTAAGCTTTATCATCTTAGTACTAGTAACATTAAGTATTGGAAAACACATCAATCCTCATAAAAACCACTTTAGTTTCGCATTAGCCGTAACTATCGGTTCCTTTATAGCCAATATGGGATTTGATACTAAAATAGATTTCATAGAAATGCTTAGTGCATTTCTTGTATTAGTTTTATTGTTTTACCTTTTCATGGTGTTATCATTTAGAAGTAGGAGACTAAGAAAATTGTTATCGGGTAGACCTACCGTATTAATAGAAAAAGGAAAAATACTTGATAAAAACATGCAAAAAATAAAATTCTCAATTGATGACCTTAATCAATATCTAAGAGAAAAGAACATTTTTAACATTAATGAAGTGGAGTACGCTTTATTAGAAGTAAGCGGTGAACTGTCCGTCCTAAAAAAGAAGCAGTTTCAAAATATTTGCAAGCAGGATATGAATTTACCTTATTCTACAGTTTCCTTGCCAATTGAACTAATTATGGATGGAGAAATTATAAATAAAAATATAGTTGGACCATACAATCAAAAATGGATTGAAGTAGAGTGCAAAAAAAGAAATCTAGAGGTTAAAGATGTCTACTATGCAGTTGTGAATAGCCACGGCTCCCTTTTTATAGATAAATACCAGGATGATATTCATTCACCTACAGATGTTGAATAATCTAGAGTTTTAGTGGCAATAAAAAATGGAAACTAGGTGATTCAGTTGATTTTTATTTATCATGATTTCGGAGGAACACATTCTACGTCACTAGCAGCTGCTTATCATCTCAACATCCTCAATGACCCTTCAAAGATTTTAGAAAAAGATGAAATACTAGGAGTCCCATATTTTAATAAACTGAAGAAAAAGGATGCAGGTAAATTTATCTTTCATGGTGAAGATGATGAAGGTAATCTTGTATATACATTAGGAAAACGATCATCAAAATTAATCCTCCCTTCTCTCTATCACTTTAGTGAGATAATGGTAAATCATTATCAGATTAAGGAAAAAATTATTTTTTCTAATACTTCACCTGTTGTTCCGTTTGCTATGACAATGGGTGGATTCTTCTCAAGAGGGCTTGGAATTAACGCGATAGGCGTCCCACTCCTTGTCAAAGGGGCACAGCAATGTTGTAAACATATTTCACAACTAGTTAAAGAGACTAAAGAAATTGCCAAAAACACACATGGACATACAATTATTACAATCGATAATCATAAGTTCCAGGCGTAAGAAACATTTTAAATGGACAGGTCCACCACTCATTTTGGGACACTGTGCTTGTCCAAGAAGTGCTTCTTAGTGATCCACATTTTGTTAAATGAATTTCACCAAGCCGTATTGTTTTTCTTCTAAAATAAACTACAAAGATAATATATTGCATACCTAAACCAATGAAAGCCCTACCTCTCTTTCATCCTTACGGCTCCATGACCGTGCCAGTGTGATTCAGGATTTACAAAATCAAGTGTGTATTTTACTGCAACGTTCGTTGAAGAAATTTAATATACTAAAAGTGGAAATGTAGAAAAAACAAATAGAGGTAAACGCTTATAGGTGAGTTTAAGAAGTTGAATGTCGTTTAAAAAGTTGTACTTCTAATAATAATCGTCGTTTTCCCAAAAATTTAAGAATCTAGTTTTTGGGAAATGCGGATTATCTTAAAACAGTATTAACAGAAACTTTTAATTTGATCTTCAGTGATCCCTTTAATCAATCCCAGTTCACTTTTCAAAAATTCATGTGCGTTGTCTAGCATTCTTTTTTCGCTTGAATTAAGTGCTTTGTCTTTCTTTAAACGCATTAAATCACGTACTACTTCAACGCCTTCTTGTATGTTACCCGTTTTAATTTTGTCCGTGTTCACTTTATACCTCTGTTTCCACGGCATTTCTGTATCTGATTCTCCATGCTGATAAATGTCTATGATGTGTTTTAATGAGTCGATGTCAGTAACTGGACGTACACCTGAATTTTCTATTTTAGCTGCAGGAATCATGACCTGCATCTTACTACTAAACATTTTTATAACATAATACTGTTGCTTTTCCCCTGAGATTTCCTTTACTTCTATGGCTTCAATTATTCCTGCTCCGTGCATAGGGTAAACAATGTTATCGCCAATTTGAAACAAATAATCCACCTCCATGAATGGTAACCTTCTTAACCTTAACATATATATTGTTTTTAATCAAATTTTTAATAATATCATATATTTAATTTCATCGTCAACTAGTTTCTCTTTAAAAATAAAAAAAAGCATAGCCAATATGTCTGGTACTTGTTTTACTGTTAAAGGGACGTTTATAAGTAGAAGCTGACTCCGTTGAATTATTATCTCTAGAATGTCATTATTATAGTAATTAATGATTTTATTATGTAACTAAAGGAGTCGATTAATAGTGGAAAAAGTTACACCCTTCTTAATGTTTCAGGAGGGAAATGCAGAAGAAGCAATGAATTTTTATACCTCCTTAATTGAAGACTCAGAAATTAAAAGCATAACTCGATACGGAGCCAATGAATCGGGTGACGAAGGAACAGTGATGCAGGCAACCTTTTCCTTAAAAGGTCAAGAGTTCATGTGCATTGACAGTAATTTGAAACATCAGTTTTCATTTACCCCTTCATTCTCAATCTATCTCACTTGTGAGTCAGAAGAGGAACTTGACAACCTGTATCAGAATCTACTCGAAGGTGGACATGCTCTTATGCCAATTGGTGATTACGGGTTCAGCAAGAAATTTGGCTGGGTAAATGATCGCTTTGGAGTATCCTGGCAATTAAATCTTTCTTTATAAACGGAACAGAGGGACAGGTCTCTCACCCCATTGTGGGTTAAGGAACCTGTCCAACAATTACATTTTCCTGTAATACCCCGCCACAGCAGGATAGCTCTCATGCTCCTTCTTCATATCTCGGAACGTCACCAACTCATTCCCTCTTACAAACTCAAAGTCTAGCGGATACTCATAACAGTTCTTAGGTGTTTGTAGAAACATTTTTGCGAAGTATTGGGTTGCTTCTTGATGGTTGCGTGCAAAGATAAACACAAAATCATTAAAGTTTGTTTTGAGTGAATAGACATTTACTCGATGAAACCCTAACAAGTTGGTTTCAATCATCTCTGCAACTTTCTGGTGATCCGCTTTATTTAAGTCTAATTGAGATAAATCATCCTGTAAGGAAACCTTACGTTCTGAAAGTAGATGGTATATGTAATGAGCCAATGTTGCTTCTTCATTTAGTAAACACTCATGATAAAATTCCTTCACAACCACATGTATCACCTCTAATCATTTTTTTCCAGCAATCTAGCTCCAGAACAAATGCTATGAGACAAATTGCCCCACCGTGTTCTTCGGAAACTCTCCTATCTCTCCGGTATGTTCGTTGTAACTCACCATAACGGTACCAACAGGACCATTTCGATTTTTTGTGATAATGAGTTCCAGTGAAGTATCATCCGTATCTTTGTCATAGTATTTTTCACGGTATAAAAACAAAATGACATCTGCATCCTGTTCAACACTCCCAGACTCCCGTATATCAGACATCATTGGTCGTTTGTTGACTCTCGATTCCACGGAGCGATTCAACTGTGCTAAACAAACAACTGGACACTCAAAGTCCTTTGCCATCATTTTTAAGTTTCTCGATATTTCAGTTACTTGAAAGTGAGCATTACCTCCATATACCTCGCTAGATTGTATAAGTGTTAAATAGTCGATAAAAATGACCGGTTTCTTAGTTGGAAAGTCGTTCATCACTTTACGTACTTTTGCTCTCATTTCGGATACCTTTTGACCAGCACCATCAAAAACCTGCAAATTCGTCTTATTGAGGTGGGTAATCACACCCATCCATTTCTCCTTTTGAACTTGATTCAGCATGTTTTTCGGATCGCGCATTTTCACTCGATTGAAACCACCCGTTGAAGCAACTAATCTTGAGGTGATCAACTTCAGTGGCATCTCTAACGAAAACACCACAGGTACATAATTTGCCCATCCCGCTGCTTTTGCAAAGTGGAGCATAACATCGGTTTTCCCCATTGATGGACGTGCCGCTAGAATAGTAACCTCGCCATCTTGAAAACCTCCCGTGAATTTATCAAGTTGTTTGATTCCAGTTGTTGCGCTAACCTGTTCTTTTTGTTCTTGCCATGGTGCCTCATAGATAGCTAACAGTGCATGTTCGATAGATGTATGATCGTTGACCTTTACCTGGTTAATGGTATCCAAACTGGCAATTACCTGTTCAATGTCCCACTCATTCACCGCTGCCTTCGTTAGGATATTTTTCGTTTCCCGCTTCTTCCAGGTTTCCAGAATGAGTCCTTCACATTCCTCAAACTTCTCAATATCTGCAAATGCTACCAACTCAGATAGATAGGAGACTCCACCAAACGAGTCCAAATCTAGTAAAGTGGTCAATGTAATTAAATCCGTATTCTTTCCCTCTCGATGTAGGTCAAGCATCCTCCTCATCAACTCTTTATGAATGGTACTCTCGAGTTGATCAGGTTGAATGACAGTATCCTTGATTAAAAAATCAGCTTCCATCAGACTTCCAAGAAACGTCTTCTCAACAAAACTCATTCCTTTTCACCGGCATTTATATCAAATTCAAAGTCAGTTGGAATATCTCTGCCTGTATACTGTTTTTCAGCTTGCCTTTTTTCTTTAGGCTTGTTTTCAAGCTCCAAATCAATTTCTTCTACCGTCAGCAATGATTCGTTTTCCCAATTCTTAAGAATACCTTCGACATAATTCAGTCTTCTCTTATTGTTAGAACAAGCAAGCTGCATCGCCTTTACGATGATTTCTTTCGGGTTTAAAAAACTAGAATCATATAACCACATCAACAATCGGTCTTTTCCATGCACATTTGTATACCCAAACCCGTTTTGATCCCAGAACTCGAGAATCTCTTTGATGTCTTTGTCTTGCTGAGTAAAAACAACGGAACGCTCTCCATTAGGTGTATAATCTATATTTGGATAAAGATCTTGTTGTTGTTTTTCTTCTTCTTTTTCTTTTTCTTCTTCTTGTCCACGTATCGTATCACGTGTCGAAGGCGTATCTTCATACGACTCCATATCCCGCCATTCTGCCGTGTTTTTGTATGTATTATGATTTCGACAGGTAGTCTCATCTTCTATTTCAATAAAAGATTCATAGAGTCCTAAAATATCGCTTCTACTAATATTTTCTGATACATAAGAAATAAGCGAACGATCTTTGACTTTCTTTAACTCGGATAAAACACAATCCATCACCGGTTTTCCACCTCTGCGCAGGTTATTCGTTCCCCAATCCTTGATGGCAATCTCCCTTGTTTCGGGATTATAACGAATAACCTGATGATGGTTGATAAACCGATCCATTAACGATTGTACACTCTCTACTGAATACCCAAGATCACAAGCCATATGTTTTTTCGTAATCTTATAAATTCCTATCTGAGTTGTACGAGGATTTGTCAAAAGATACAAATAAAAATACCGGTCCTCTGGCGTCATTTCCTCCACAACAACTGGATCATTCCAAAAATCAATACCCACCATTCTGAACTTACCCATCTCAATCACTACCCTTTCAATTATAATTGGACTACCTTCATAGTTGTTATAGTGAGTTAGGGGGTAAAAAGGGGCATCGGTTTTAAAAATATTTTTTTTGAGGGGTCTTTGGTGGTTTTCTGTGGTTCCTTTGTTCCGTTTTTTCACACATAGAAATATAAAAAAGACAAGCACGAGTAGTGTTTGTCTCAGGTTATTCTAGTATTGATTTCGTTTAGTAAGCTTTTTCAAAAATAATTCTAATAACTCCTTGGCACTATGTACTTCTTGATCTGGTTTATAGGTAGCATCAGTCGGTAACTCTTTCTTACGATGATTCATCCAAATCGCTTGCCAGCCTGCTTGTTTTGCTCCGATAATATCTTTTTCAAAATTATCTCCGATATACACGGTATTGGTTTGGTCAAGGCCCAGCTTCTGTTCAATAAAATCAAATACTTCTCGTTTCGGTTTTGCATGGCCAATCTTACCAGAAATAAACGTCATCTCTTCTGGAATCCACCGGCTAAGACCGAGCTGTTTAATTTTCATTGCTTGATGTTTTTCTTCACCATTTGTAAGAATTCCAAGCTGTTTCCCTTCTTTGAAAAGTACTTGAAGTAGTTCTTCGATTTCTGGAAACAATGTAATGTTATTTTGTTCGGTCACATACGTTTCATGAAAATTAATCGCTTTTTCCGTATCTATCGGGATGTTAAAATCCTTACAGGCAGCTATGATTCGGCCAGTTTGCCATTCAAATTGGGATATTTCTCCTGCTTCACTTTGATCAAATAAAATCTCGCTATACTTACGACTAGCTTTATATAATTGATCGATTACTTCGTCTGAAAATGGCTCTTGAAAAATCTTCCTCACCGTTATATGAAAAGATTGTGCTTGATCATATAGCGTATCATCAACATCAAAAATGATCGTATCCATTCGAAGCCCTCCTTTTAACTAGGGATAATTTTCATCTAAAAAAGAGCATAATTCATGGGTTTATTTTTCTACATCCGGTTTGTTTGTGCCTTTACTTTTATAAGGTTTTGCACTCTTTTTCTTGTTTGCGCTAGCTTGCCAACGATTCCAGCCCTTCTTGTCCGTTCCTCTGCCAGTTCCGCCTTTTCCTTTAGCTTTACTCATATAATCACCCCATTATTATTCCAGTTTGAGATTTCTATCTGGTTATTTTTAGTATTTTACTCGGTTATTAACCAAGCAAATTGATTACAGCCATAAGATTGTACCACCTATGCCATGTTTTTTACCAGAAGTCGCCACCAAATTTACTATTTGATGCCTCAACTATACTGCTTATATTTACGAATAACAAAAATGCCACCTTGAATGGCAGCACGATCTGCAGCTCTTGCACCCGTTTGTTGAATAAGTATGAAGTATTACTAAATTAGTAAAATCCACTTAGTCTAGACACGATAATGGTTTAAAGCTGTCCATGATGATGTAATGTTTCACAGGCCCTCTATCCATATTTTGTATAAGTTAATTGTTTTTACAGACACTATTAAAAACTGTTTAAGGATATGTTACGAATGACAGATCGTCATAATAATAATAACTTCCCAGGTTATGAAAAAATTAAATCCATTCTTAATGAATCACCTGATTTGATTTGTCGAAGGCTTGAAGTTGGACAAGAGGGGATTCATATTATTTTCATGAAAAATTTAATTAAGTCAGAGATTCTAAATGAATACGTCATTAAATACATTGAAGAACTTTCTGTAGAATACCTACATTACACCTATTTAATGAAAAACATACCTATAGAAGAAATAAAGGTAAATCTGGAGGAACAAGAGATTATCTCTTCCCTATTAAATGGATTTGCTTATATTTATTTTTTAGATGAAAAAAAGGCATTCATTGTGAACTGCGCAAATCCCATTGAACGTTCTATTGAGAAAGCAGAAACAGAATCGTTAGTATATGGACCTAAAATTTCGTTCACTGAATCATTAACTTCTAACGTTAAGATAATCAGACAAAATCTAAATGATTATAATTTGTGCACAGATGAAATAAAGATTGGGGAACGCGTTCAAAAGCAGGTAAGAATTGTATATATAAAAGATATTGCGAACGATGACACTCTTCAGACACTTAAGGACAGAATTAAACAATTAAAAATGGAAAATATAATTGACAGTTCAGTTTTGGCTCAATGCCTAGAAGATAGTCATTACTCTATATTTCCACAATTTATATTAACAGAGCTACCCGATCGATTTATCTACTCGATTTTAAACGGGAGAATTGGTGTTTTGGTAGACGGCAGCCCTGTAGCGATTATAGGTCCTGCTAATTTTTTCTCATTTTTCGAATCAACAGAAGATATCTATTTGAGATGGTCTTTAAGTACATTTATTCGTTTTATCCGTTTATTTGCTATGGTAGGTTCTCTTTTTTTAACAGCCATTTATGTGGCGGCCATGACTTATCATTTTGAACTCATACCATCTAAATTGTTAATAATCATTGGACAATCACGTTCACAAGTTCCTTTTCCACCCTTATTAGAAGCACTCTTACTAGAATTGTTAATTGAGTTACTTAGAGAAGCTGGGGCCCGCCTTCCTTCAAAAGTAGGACAAACAATGGGAATTGTAGGAGGTATTGTAATTGGCCAAGCAACGGTTGAGGCAGGGTTAACTAGCAATATTTTAATTATCATTGTTGCATTTAGTGCATTAGGGGCATTTTCGGCTCCTATTTATGAAATGGGCACTGCAGTCAGAATTGCTAGATTTCCATTCATTATTTTAGCAGGTGTTTGGGGGTTAAATGGAATCGTTGTCGGTATATGTATTCTAATGGTTCACTTGTTAAAATTAACTTCTTTAAATAAACCTTATCTGGCACCTCTATATCCGCTAAGAATGAAAGATTTGCAATATTTTTTAATACGTCTCCCCCACCATTTTTATATAAGGAGACCGTTAGTAAATCGACCAAAAGACTCCATTCGCCTAAAGGAGCGATTAAAAAATATAACAGATTTAGATGAATTTTGAGGTGAAAAATGAAATCAAATATACGTTTTGTTAACGCCTTTATGGCGTTTTATATCATACACACTTCACAAATTGGTATGGGAATTCTTGGAGTTCCAAGAATTATATATCTAGAATCAAAAAAAGATGCTTGGATATCCATTTTACTATCTGGGTTATTCGTTAGCTTGATAACATGGTTAATGATTTCAATCCTAAAAAAAAATGAAGGTGATACTCTTTTTGAAATTCACGAACATATATTCGGACGCTTGATTGGTAGTATTTTTAACTTCCTTATCGTCATTTACTTTATTGCCGTCCATTATTCGATCACCATTAGTTATGTCGAGTTGTCACTAACATGGGGATACGAAGGTGTCTATGAATGGGTCGGGGTATTGGCTTTATTAATATTAACCATATATGCTGTATCCGGCGGATTTAGAGTAGTGACCGGTGTTTGCTTCTTATCCTTTTTATTGACTATATGGCTGCTAGTTGTAATGTATCAACCACTTCAAAAGATAAATCTAACTAGGATTTTTCCTATTATGACGACAGCTCCTTCAGAAATTATGAAAGGAGTTTTCAAGAGCAGTTATACAATGTTAGGTTTCGAGACGTTACTTTTTATTTTTCCATTTATTAAGGAGAAAAATAAACTACACCTGTTTAGTCAAATAGCAGTCTGGTTTACGACCATTCTTGTTTTAATAACAACTGTTGTTTCTATTTTATTTTTTAGCGCGAAAGAACTAGAAAAGAATGTATGGCCTGTTGTCAGCATGATTAGCACGGTCCATTTCCCATTTATTGAGCGCTTTGAATTTGTTGCGGTTCCATTATGGATTTTAGTTGTTTTTCCAAACCTATGTATCACTCTATATATTTCCTCAAAGGGTATTAAACAGATTTTTCATATAAAACAAAAATATGGAATATGGCTCATCTCTATTATCATTTTTATCTGCAGTTTTTTTATTACTAAAAGAGTAGATAATAATTATTTTTTTGATCAAGTTGGCAAAACTGGATTTTTCCTGTGGTTTATCTATCCGATTTTCTTGTATGGAATAACCATTATAAAATCAAAAATCAATACTCGTTCCAGACGGAGTTGAAAGAATGAAAAAAATTGTTATTCTGCTGTGTTTTCTTTTTTGTACTGCATGCATGGCCCCTGAAAAAATAATAGAAATGCAAGGGATTTCAACGATTATTGGATATGACTTGCTTGATGACAATACATACAAAGGCACTATCAGTTTGTTACAATTTGACCGAAAAGAAGAAAAGACCAGTGTAACCCTTTCAGCTGAAGGAACGACTAGTAAACAAATCAGACAAAAACTAGAGGAACGAACTAGCCATGACATTACGTCTGGTCAATTAAGGACCATACTGTTTAATAAAAATATGGCAGAAACAGTAGGAATTACTTCTTTTCTGGATACAATGCAACGAGATAGTAGTATCGGTTCTTTAATTTTTTTGGCCATTACTGATAATGCTGAGGAGACGATTAACAATACAAACTATGAAGAATATCCCGAAATGGGATCCTATATCTATCATCTATTGGATAAACACGAAAAGAAAGAAATGTTAGTCAACTCCAACTTACATGATTTTATAACCACACTTTATGAAATTGGTATCGATCCTACCCTACCCATCATAAAAAATTCAAATGGGGTAGCACCTTCTATAGATGGTGTTGCATTATTCAAAGATGATAAAATTGTTGGGTCTATTTCGTTGATAAACACCCTTTACCTAAAATTATTTACAAATAATAAGGCATTTTTAGGTGATATAACTGTAGAGATTCCTGCTGAAGAACTAGAGAAAAGGGGTATGGCCGAACTCAACCTTCCTAAAAGCGATAGTTATAAGATTACACTTCATCCAATAAAGTACAAAGGAAACATTAAGATAAAGAGCGAAGAATTGGTTCATTTAAATGCAACGATTTCCGTTTCAACATTAGAATTTCAACCATCTACTTCTGTGAAAAATAAAGATTCACTAAACAAAATCGAACAACTAATTGGTGAAGCCCTAAACAAAGAATTTGGATATATACTTGAGGATTTAAAAAATTTAAATACGGATCCCATTGGCATCGGAAGAAAAATAAGAAGTGTAAGAAAATATTCCCATTTAACTGAGCGAGATTTAAGACAAAATTACTCAACACTAAAGATAAAACCAAATATAAAGGTGGAAATTAAGCGAACTGGATCAGTTGATTAACATGTTTTTATGAACAAAAGCGCAAGCGCCTTGGAAAAAGGAACATCGACAAAATAACGCCACGTCCTGTGGCGAACGTCAATGTCAGCACATCCTGTGCAAGTCCGACAAGCGCTGGCCGGCTAATGTCGCCACGTCCTGTGGCAACGCCGGCACTAGCACGTCCTGTGCGTCGGAACCCTGACGAGGAGGATGTTGCCACCGCAGGAGGGGTGAAGCGACCTCGAGGGGCTAGGCGCTGGAGATGGATAACCCTAACGGAAGTTATCCAAATCACAAAAATAATTTCCTAAAGCAGAACACAATGGCTAACGCGACTTAACCACGACCCAAGTGTTGATTATTCACTGGGTCTTTTTTCTCTATGGTCAAAATCATACTATATATAACAGCACCGTTAGTATTTGAGAGAAAATGTATATAACAGAGAGAGCATCAGTACATTTATCACAAGGCCAACTAAAAATGAAGATATTTATTGAACAGTAAGAGTCTATTATGTAATACAAGAGTTAATCTGACCGGTTTGCAGAATCCTGACCTTATTGAAAATCAATCAAATTTTAATAACACTTTTCACTCTAAAAATAGGGTCTTATATATCTTTTATTACCAGAAGGATTGCAGTGTTAAACAGTCTGTCTATTCTTTGGTACACTTTTTGTCATTTGGTGGTAAATGTTATGTCACAGGTGGTACATTTCAATGGCTGTAACCAAGCATATTGCATAATTTATGACACGACCTCTACTTGGCAGCACACCCTGCTTAAGAAAAGTCTATACGCCACTCTAATGTCTATTCAAAAAGTAATTAGGAGAATTCGTGATTATGTGATACACTTTGTTTACCATTTTATTTACTTTTTACATGTGCCCTACTCATTCGTGAGTAGGGCTCCTTTTTTTATTTTAAGAAAAAAAAAAAACAGACTCTATAAAGAGTCTGCTTGAGTTAGGTTTTACTATTAAGCTTTACGAACGTTAGCTGCTTGAGCTCCACGTTGACCTTGCTCAACGTCAAAAGTAACTGCTTGACCTTCGTCTAAAGATTTGAAACCTTCGCCTTGGATAGCTGAGAAATGTACGAATACATCTTCTCCACCTTCACGCTCGATAAATCCGAATCCTTTTTCTGAGTTAAACCATTTTACTTTACCTTGTTCCATTGTTGTTTCCTCCTGCTGTGTGCTTTGCACACAATGTGTTACTATTCTTGCACTCAGTGATCATCAAGACGAAAAGTTATCCTAGACTATCCTTTACACCGAACAAAAATAATTCTTCTTAAGAATAACACTTATTGAAAGTAATTACAAGTAGTTAAAAAAATAACCATTTTTTCAAGCCAACAAATTACCATCCAGCATTTAGAACAGAGTTATTAGTAAGTATAAATAAGATATGAGAGTCTACTTTTTTGGCTGATCAAGTGCTTGGTAAGCTGCCTGATACTTTCCTCCATCCGCAACTTCTGAATGGTACAAAGCCTTGAGGGCATTGTTTTTTTCAAGACCATGCTCAGTCTTCAAGTCTTTAAAGCGTGTATGCAGTTCTTTATTTTCCTTAATTAGTTGTTGCATTTGCGACTTTATATACTTCAAAATATTTATTTCCTTTCTGAACCTCTGAGTTTACCTTACTATTCACGAGAAATAACCTGTTTAAAAAGATTCCTAAATTGCTCCCGGTCTTCTGCTGTAAAAGGCTTTGGTCCCTTTGTTCGCTGTCCGCTTTTTCTAGCCATTGCACTTAAATAACGTGTCTGTAATAATTGGTCAATATTTTCATTTGTATATCTAAATCCTTTATGGTGGAGGACGATAATGCCTTTTGCTAAACCTAGTGACGCAAGACCATAATCTTGGGTCACGATCATATCTCCTTTTTCCACTAACTTCACAATCCGATAATCTGCAGCATCTGCTCCAGAATCAACATAGATGGTTTCCACACCTGATGGCTGTTCTGCATTAGAAAAATGAGAAAAGCTTGTAACAAGGATAACCGGAATTTTTAGATCCCTTGCTTCTGCAATAATAATATCTTTCACCGGACAGGCATCTGCATCCACATAAATTTTCATCTTTCCCCTCCTTTTAAGAAGTTCGACCGACTTATTTATTTAACTTAATCTTTTTCAACTATAAAAGGACTGGTGACTTTTGATTAAAAATAATCAAGAGTTCTTCCTTTTGCTGTATTATTTCTATCCCTATATTATACTTTATAGAATTTTGTTGACAAATGGTGATTCAATCGCCTACAAAATAGGTTGCTAAATTATCTGTTCTTATTAAATCTATAGGATACCTTAGAACTAAATACTTGATTAGAATGTCATACATTTTAAAGGTGTAAAAGAAAAAGGATAAATGAACAGGATGATCACCTGTATACATCTATCCTTATTACTAATATCCGTTTTATATTGTTTCCTCAATTTTTTTTACCGGTTGAGAATATAACCCCGCTTTGCGTACTAATCCAACATAAGAAAGCAAAGCTAACAAGCTTGCTGTTAGGATCACTATCCCCATCGGAATAGCAGTATACTCCCCTGCAACTCCAACTAAAGGAGCGGTAATTGAACCAAGAACAAATGGTAATAAGCCTAATAAGGCAGAGGCACTACCTGCAATATGACCTTGTGATTCCATTGCTAATGCAAAAGAGGTGGTCGAGATAATTCCGATTGATGAAACTAAAAAGAAAATAGGGATGGCAACCGCTAATAATGGAGCTTTTAAAAGAAGTGCTATCAGTAATGCCGTCCCTGATGTACAAGAAATAAATAATCCAATCTTTAAAAACGTTTTCTCTGGAATGACATCTGCCAATCTACCGACTAATTGACTCCCAATAATTAAGGCAATACCATTAACCCCAAATAATAAACTAAACACTTGAGGAGAAACCCCATATATATTTTGATAGACAAATGGAATACCAGATACGTAGGCAAAGATTCCAGCAATAATAAATCCCTGAGTTAATGCATATCCTGCAAACTCTCTGTCTGCTATCAACGAACCAAAGTTTCTTAACACTTGTGGTAAATTACTTGGTACTCTCTTTTCTACCGGTAATGTTTCAACTAATTTAGATGAAACCGTTAGGAACAATATAAACCCAATTAAAGCTAGTACGAAGAATACACCATTCCACTTTGAAAAAGCGAGTACTCCACCGCCTGCAATTGGCGCTACAATTGGACCTAAATTCCCTACTAGCATTAATAAAGCAAAAAACTTCGTTAACTCTTTCCCTGTATAAACATCACGGACAACTGCTCTCGAAACGACCAAACCGCCTGCTGCAGCAAAACCTTGAATAAAACGTGAGGTGATAAAAAGATAGATGTTTGGTGCAATGGCACAAATGATTGATGCTATAAGATACAGAGCCAGAAATAGTAGTAACGGTTTACGACGTCCTTTAACATCACTCATTGGACCAATAACTAATTGTCCTAATCCTAGTCCAAGCAAACAGGATGTTAAACTTAATTGCACTAAAGATGCGCTTGTATGAAATTCCTCTGCGATGGTAGGAAAAGATGGCAAATACATATCAATTGTAAATGGGCCCAATAGCCCTAATGAACCTAATAGCAGAGCAAGCTGTAAGCGTTTCTTTCCTGTTAATGTATTCAACATTCTCTCCTCCTTATGTAAAAACTTTCGATGCGTTTTTAAATTATATAAAAATAGGCATGCATATAAGAATAGGTGAAGGGAATGTGTTCCGTCAAGTAAAAAATTGATCCAAATAAATATGATGGGCTCCCTTTTTAAGCAAGGTGAAAAACCCATCATTTTAGGATGATCAAGAATGTATTTTATCTCTTCATTAAAGGTTAGTGAAACTTACAGCAAACTATTTTACAATTTCCAATTGATGTATAATAGTGTGAAGAACTATTATAGTAACGGAGGGTAATGAAATGAAAATTTTGTTTGATGAAACATTTACCTCAGATGACGGAAAGCAGTCAAGTAGGAATATTTGGTATGGATATGCTGATATATCTGTTGAAAGTGAGTATGGAAGAACCATTAAGCTTACTGAAGATTTTATGAATACTTTGTGCGAAATAATAAAAAATGACCTATCTAAGAATGCTGCAAGTCGGCCAACTGAAACCAACTGGTATTTCTATGGAAGTTCTGTAACTCAGGACGCTATTGGAGACAATATCCGTCCGACAATTATGGTTCGTGAGAAATCGGACGAGTTTATAACTAATTTTACTATTAGTGACCACGATTTTGCGGTAAATATTGATGCTATTCTGTCATTTAAAGCAGATTTTGAAAAACGTTTAGCAAGTCATTGATGCGTAATAACAAATCTATTTGAGGGAATGATTTCATAATGAATTTCATTCTCTTTTTTCCTAAGGAAGATATAAAACTCAATCTGCACCGATTCTCCTACGTTCTGACCAAAGAACATACCCCAGCCATATAAGAGCTAATCCCATCGGTACTGCCAATATCCTATTGAATGGATGAGGAAATACGGCAGCAGCAAAGGTGACCATGGCTGGAATGAAAGTAAAGCACCTGCCATGCGTGGGAAGATTCTTGCACGAAAAGTATTGGAAAAGCACCATTTGTAGTTATTTAACATTTGTTTTTCTTATCAGGATCTATTTACTGCGCATTGCTTAGTCTACTGCCCGGCGAATGAACTTTCCGACATCCTAGCATCATTTTACAAATTAAATCTTAATACGAAGTCAGTTGCTGCGCAGTATTAGTCAAATTTTAAGTAGATTCGTTTACTAATAATACACGTAATCCATCCATCGCTATTACTAAATAATAATTAAGTAAAACATTCAGATTGACGTTCAACCTATAAATTGTATTAAGAGCTTGTTAAACTTGTCACGTTCCTCCCAAAAAGCTCCATGACCGCTGTAATGAAACGGAACAAGCTGTGAATTTTTTATTTTTTGATTTAGTTCCTGAGCTTGAGCAAATGGAATAACCTTGTCGTGAACACCATGAACGATTAAAGTAGGGACAAGTATTTTCTGCAAGTCTGCATAAAGTTTCTCATCTCTAAGTGTAATTATGATCGCTGCCGTTGACCAACCTGCTGCTTGTAAACCTAATTGAAAAAACCACTCAGAAAATGGGCTTGTTATATATTGAAAGAAAAAGTTGTCTGTCACTTCTCGCATCATCTTAGGACGGTCATTTAACGCTAGAGTGAGGAATTTTTTCGCAGTTTCTGGAGTAAAGCCTATAGGAGCTGCAGCGTCTATTAAAACAAGGTTGGATACTCCGTAACCATTATGTCGAGACATGTACCGAATCGCAATTGATCCACCTGTAGAGTGACCTGCAAGAGTGAAATTATCTAATTGTAGCACATCAATTACTGTACGTATATCATCAGCTAATCGGTCAAAACTGTATCCACTTATCGGCTTATCCGACTTACCAAATCCTCTCCAGTCAATTCCGATACAGCGATAACCCTTAAAAGGAAGAACATCAAATTGATACTCAAACTGTTCATGGCTTAACGGCCAACCATGCAAAAACACGATCGTCTTACTTCCCTGGGGATTTATATCTTCCACATATAATCTTACACCTGAATCTACAGTAACATAGTACCCCACACCGATTCCCCCTAAAAATGAATTACCAATAAGATATTTATTTAGGCAAACTTAGTTTCATACCTTTTACTTATTGGTATGCCGTGTCATTGATGAAAGGGGGTGATGGTGCAGTGTCCTGCTCCATTTGTAAAAAGCGCTTCTTTAAGCTTTGTTTCTTTATAATTGTTTATTAATTTCAAAATTTATTGAATGGTATATTTCAAGTTTATATCTTTGTTCATTATTCCTTAAATCCCCTATTACCTTAGTCAATTTATCCAAGCACTTTTAAAAGACTTTCATATCATGATTAATAGAGTACTAGTAAATTTAAATAATAGTAAGGAGAGGAGTATTTTGTCTTTAGAGAAATTTGTTGATGCACTGCCATTACCTAGTGTACTTAAACCATCAGGAAAACGTAATGGCATCCCATACTATGAGGTAGCCATGAAACAAATTCAACAGCAATTGCACCGTGACTTACCCCCTACCACCGTGTGGGGTTACAACGGAATGTATCCTGGACCCACTTTTGAAGTGACGAGAAATAAGCCCATTCTAGTAAAATGGGAAAATAAATTACCATTTGAACATCTACTTCCAGTAGACAGAACCCTACATGGTACAGAACCTGATGAACCCTCTGTTAGAACGGTTGTGCATTTACATGGCGGACGCGTTCGACCAGAAAATGATGGGTACCCTGAAGCATGGTTTACAAAAGACTTTAAAAATATCGGGAAAAAGTTTTTACATGAAGTATATTACTACCCCAACTGCCAAAGGCCAACAACACTATGGTACCATGACCACGCTATCGGAATTACTCGCTTAAACGTATATGCAGGTCTAGCAGGTTTTTATCTTATTAGAGATCATGCAGAAAAGCAATTGAACCTTCCTAGTGGAAAATATGAAATTCCATTAGTGATTCAAGATCGATCATTCTATCTTAATAAAAACCATGAACGTTACGGTGAATTATTCTATCCGTCTCATCCTGGCCAAGAGCCACCTCCTCTACCTTCAGAACCAATCGACCCAGAGTTACCGAATCCATCTGTAGTTCCTGAGTTTTTTGGCAACACCATTCTTGTAAACGGAAAAGTATGGCCTTATCTTGAAGTAGAGCCTCGAAAATATCGGTTTCGTATCCTTAACGGATCTAATTCACGTTTTTATCGAATGCAATTAAGTTCAAGTCAAGGCGTTCAAAGCTTTTTATCAAATTGGTACTGATGGAGGGTTTCTAGAGCACCGAGTAAATATATCTCAGTTAATTCTTGCACCAGGAGAACGTGCAGATGTTATTATGGATTTTTCAGGATTTAATGGACAAAATTTAATCTTAACAAATGATGCACCATCTCCTTTCCCATTCGGTGACGAACCTTCTCCAGACCTAACACAAATCATGCAATTTCGTGTTAGGCAAAAAAATTCTAAACCTGATAAAAGTGAAGTTCCAGAACGACTAAGTTGCTTGGAGAGACTTGATGAAAACGATGCTGTAACTGTTCGAGAGAATCGTTTGGTTGAAAGTGAGGATGATTTCGACCGTTTGAAGCTTTTACTAAATAACATGGATTGGAACGAATTACCTATTACAGAAACTCCTTATAATGGAACGGTAGAAGTGTGGGAACTATACAATCTAACCCCTGATACACATCCGATCCACTTACATCTTGTTCAATTTCAAATCCTTGATCGTCAAACCATTTCTGTTGACGCAAATGGAAATATAACGAAGGTTGGCGAACGACGAGATCCTGATCCAAATGAGATGGGATGGAAAGATACAGTACGTGCTAATCCATTAGAAGTTACTCGTATTATTGCCCGTTTTGGACCATTTACCGGGATATATCCATGGCATTGCCATATCCTTGAACACGAAGACCATGAAATGATGAGACCTTTCGAAGTACTTGATAATCCTAATTTTAATCCGTTACATCCAATTCCAGGCGAATGCCCTGATGATTCATTTACTCAATGTTTTGACTGTGAGGAACCATACTCATTAAACAAATCGGGTGAAAAGGATTGCGATTTCTATGATGATGATGATGATGATGATGATGATTGATGACGATTAACTTGAACTAAAGAGGCATTTTGGAATGGCATTAATAAAAATAACCCTTAAGGATGTTTGTTCTCAAGGGTTTTTTGATGGGTTTTACTTTTATTTTTAATTTACTTCGCATACTTTCCTCGTAAAACTATGGATCGTGTTCATAATCAATCCCCCTACCTGTACTTATTTTCATTAAAGAGGGATATACCTACTTTAACATCCCTTCATCGACTTCTAGTAAATAGCGTTTACAAAATAGGATTCTGCTGATGCTAAAAATATGCAAACCCGCTCCTATCAATTATTATTGTTTAGTTGCTTTCTCCATCTGTGTATGTGCGAACCGGGATAATCTAAATAACTTTGCGATAACTTTATTTTATGTTCTGCTGCAACTGTTTCCATTGCTCCTCGTTGTGTTAACTTCTTATTATCAACTAACTCTAAAACTTTTAATTTAAACTTATTATCTGGTACATTTGAGTTACTCCTATGAGTAGACTTCCTGTTTAAAGATAGTTTATAAGTTTTATTTTGTTCTTTTATCCATTTTCCAAAGCTCCATAAAGCATCGTCGACCTTTTTTATTTCCTCTATAGTTAATGGCTCAGCGTATACATCATTTATTAATAGTTGTAAAAACATCTGATATTCCTGGTAAGACGTAATGTCCAGCTTCCTATTTGTTGATAGGTTATCCGCAAGTAAAATCCTTTTCGCTCGTTCTACATGTTGGTCATAGAGTGGGTATATAATTGGTGATATAACATGTAAGATAAAGGATGGTATTACAATAGAATCACTTCCGTATAAATTAAATGACTGAGATAGTTCTTTAAAGCAATTAATATCAAAAGATTTCTGAGACTGAACCTTCTTAATCCAGTTATAAAATTCGAATGAGCATAAGATACCCTTATGTTTTATCTCACTATATGTATTTGGTTTTGCAGCCAACAAAACATATTCACCGTTAACCTTCTTAACCTTTCCATCTTTCCAATGAAGGAGCTCTATAATGTAATTACCTGCTTCCTGAGGAGTCTTCGAATCTTGTACTCCTTCTATCCTAGAGAAATAGAAATCCAATGGGTATTTTTCAGCTTGAAATTTACTACTCCATGCCTCTATGAATGGCTTCATTTTAATAACCTCTTCTTAATGTAAAGTTTATTTTATATTCTTTAACCACCGATTAAAATAGGGTCTGTTTCTTTCATACCAATCATTAGATAATAAATATTTCTCTCCAGAGATAGCAAGGGGTTTGGCATAATATCTGGAGTATCCATTAATTTGCCGCTGTTCCAACAAAGGAGATCCTATTACTACTTTTTTTAACACAGGGAAATTCATATCAAATGTGTCTTTACAATATCTCTCGTCTTGTAAACGATTAAGCTTATCAGGTAAAAGGATATTAGCACTAGCTAACTTAGTAAAAACGTTAACCACATACTGGCCAATTTTAGTTTCTTCAGTTGCAGCACTTACCTTTGGAACTGTGAACTCACTCTTGGATTCTTTTACTTCATTTTCTTTGTGATCAAACATCTTATACATTTGAATACTTCTCATAAAAAGCTCAGAAGTATCTGCAACTACATCACTTTTGCTCACAACGGGTTCAAAAATATAAGACTTAAAATCCCCATTAGCAAACACCTTAAAATTGAAATCGAAACCCATTTTATTAAATAAAACTTGTGCTTCTTTTACGTAAACTTGAAGATTATTGTAAACAGGTTCAGAAATTTTAGGACTTGCAAAAATAATAGTCCCACCTGATAGATTAAAATAACCATATATTGTCATTGCAGTTCGAATCATTTTTTTTAGAACTCTCTCTACCGTCTCGGTACTGCTCCCATAACGCAAGCCAGATTCATGAAAGGAAACATCAATTCCATATATTTTATCAAGTCTACCATTATGTAATTGAAGCCCCAGCACATCTATTTCTCCCTGTATAAGAAGCTGTGAGAATGACTTTGTTTTCTTAAATAGATTTAAATTGTGTTTTTGTTCAAAGAAATTTTTTGTTGAGGTAAAAATAGTTTCAATCTTTGCCTCGTTATGTAGAAACCAGGTATTAGATGGCTTCCAATTTAATTGAGCTGATTGACAGTGTTTCACATGTCGCAGCCACGATAACATCAGCGATTCTCCCATTTCTAATTTCATAATGACTACCCCTCTCAGTTGTAATTAACTAGACTGCTTCACAACAAACTTACACTTCGGATAATTACTACATCCTTTAAAAGCCCCATACTTTCCCTTCCGCTCAACAAGGTCCGAACCACATTTAGGGCACATATTAGAATTGATTTTATACTGATAAAATCGTTGGGAGTCCTTTACGTTCTTCACATGCTGCTTTTTCTTCTCAAAATCAGCATTTGTAGTTTTCTCAAGCATAGATACGATTTGTTCAACTTCTGCAGCTGTTAACTTAACCTTTTCGTGAGAATTGATTGTGCTTAACAGACGAGAAGAATAAATTACACTAGCATTAGGTCTATTGATGTCCTTAAGTTTTAGCGTAGATCTGGTACTGAACGAAACGATAGAATGATAGATTTCTTCGTTTTCTACACCTAAATACTCTTCCAGCGCCTTAATATGACCATAGTTTTGCCATAGAGGATTATAAAGCTTCTCCTTACGATTAAAGATAACCTGTGTCCAATATTTACTCTTAGGATCTCCATATATCCAACCTTTGTAATTCTTCGTCTCGATTACAAATATCCCAAACGGAGACACCACCACATGATCGATTTGAGATGCTCTTCTGTTCTTAAGTGGAATTAGTACATCGTTATACACCTTATATTGCTCTTTATCTAGCTTGTTTAAATATAGTCGAACGGATGCTTCACCAAGATAGCCTTTTACTTTTGGTAGACCGAGTACTGCAGCACCAATGATTAATAGTAGAAATAGTAAGATCTCCATACCTTCAACCCTTACCCATTTTTATTTTTTAACTTCACTAGGTTTTTACGATTCAACTGCACATCATCTAGATATATAGTAAACTCTGACTCTCCCGAATAAGAAAGACATAAGTACTGCTTCGCCCGAGTCATTCCTATATAAAGTAATGAAACCTCACGTTCTATATCATCCTCTAGGGCAAATGGCATGTTATCAATATTCACTATGAATACTGCTTGAAAATCAAGACCCTTACTACTATCAATAGTACTGATTTTTACACTATCTTCATCTTTTTCAAAAGAACGTTTGGATTTTTCATTTTCTGTCAACCAGTAAAAAGGTACATTATCCTTTGTTAGCGTTCGTTGTATTCCATCAATAACATTGATTTTATTTGTTCTCTTTACTCTATAAAGTATTAACATCTCTGAGTATGGAACCTTTTTCTCCTCGTGCAGATTCTTAATTTGTCTAGCAACTATACCCATTTCTTTATAAAAGTTATCAGTTTTAATAATTGCAGGTTCAGGACCTTTACGTCTTGTACTTTGGGGTGCAATTATTTCTCCTTCAAACTCACGATCTACTACTTTATTTTTAAGGTGTGAATTTTTTCGATAAAATTCCCAAGCAAATGAAACGATTTGGGCTGTGTTTCGATAATTGATAGAAAGTACTCTGGAACGACCCTGAAAACTTAATCCAGTATCCTGCAGGTAACTTCGCTTTCTTTTATAGATAGTTTGAGCTCTATCCTCAACCAGTAATAAAGACTGTGTATCTTCATTTAACAACTTGCTAACAAGTGCTAACCAATCTGCTTCAAAGTCTTGTCCCTCATCTATTAAGATAGCATCGTATGTAGGTAAAATTGCCTCACCGCTTGTTAACTTTTCAATCAAAAAAGGGATTTGCTTCTCATGAATGTTCAGGTCCTTTTTTAGCCATTCATGGAAATTGCGTACAATAACTGTTTCGTTTTCAGTATTTTTACTGGCGGAGTTACCACTAAAATCAAAGTCAAATAAATTATCCGGCTCATTCAACATATGGGTAATCATATGTCTAATACTTTGAGCTAACGAGATGTTATAGCAGAGAATTAGAATTTTCCAGTCAGGATTTTGCTTAGAAAGCATCTTAGCCCTGCTTGCCAATATTAGTGTCTTGCCACTTCCAGCAACACCACGAATAAGTCTATTCTTATCACCTATCTGTTTTGCTAGATTCTCTTGATGAAGGTCCATCGCTTTTATATCATGAAGTGATAATAATAACTGGTCTTGATAAGGAACCGGAGGCTTAAATTCGGCACTTATTCGAATTTCAGGAAATAAATGATATCGTATAGCGTTAATATCCTCTATGTCCAATGGCTCTCGTAATCTATATGGAACGTTAAACATATTTAATATTTTTTCATGAAGGTTTTCATCAGAAAACGCTTCCTTTTCAGGATCTATTTCATCCCTTGTTAAACATAGATTTGGGTCTATTACACTATAAAGATTATCTTGAATAAAATCCTTCTGCTGAAGTCTTGTGAATACAACTCCATGACCATAAGGAAATTTTAGATGTAACTGATATTTGCCTTCTAATTGTAAAAGACTCTTATCTTTTTTTAATACATCAACTATATGAAACATATTATCTCGTGCTTGCTTCATAGGACTTTTTACCATGGCCTGCTGACCATGCGTGCTCACAATCATCCATTCATCGTTGTTCAATTGCAGCAATGTATTTTTTGTATAATCCTTTACCTCTAAAACAACAAGTCCTAAATCTGGTCCAATAATTACGAAATCTGGTCTTCTTCCATGAATATCCGGCTCGTAATAAACGATATAATCATCTGGTAAATAGTGTTTTAAAGTACGGAATAGTAATCTTTCGCCGGCTGTAGCAGATGACCGGATTGTTTCAGGAACAGTTATCGCCACCTAAATCACTCCAACATTCTACAATTTTCTAAATTATACCACAAAAACTTACAATTTTTAGATAATTATAGGTAAAATTTACTAATAAAAAATAGAGCTCCTAATTTAGAGCTCTACTTTGCTTTCCGTTCAAAATGATAATGAAGACGGTATTCACATATTTCTTGTGTCCATTTAAAGAGAATTTCTTGATCCTCTTCGAGTATATCAAAAGCAAACGCAAACTGATTTTCAGAGAACGTAACCAATCCCTTGGAACTTCCACTCCATTTAGTCATTGGCATTTTAATAATTAATTTGGAGACTTTTTCCTCATTATATTCCCATAAACGTTTGGTTTCACCATCTGAAAAATCTATCCTCTTACGATATTCTTTTTCAGTTAAGTAATTATGAAAGAACGGTGCCACTTCTACTGGGGTGATTGGTTTAAACCACTCTGATACTCCTCTCGAAAGCATGGATAATAAGACAACCATTTTGTAACTTTTAGCCATCCCAGTTCTTTCTACTTCAACCAACCAGGATTCATATCTCCTGAATACCTCTTTCTCTTGTTCCGACAATTCATTTGCCCAATATAAAAATCCTACATAAGACTTCCATTCTGATTTATACTGAGAAGCATCCAATTGACCTTTAAGATGTAACTCTAAATATGTTGGCCTTTTACCTAACTCTAGCTTTAAATCCAAGTAACTTTGTAGTAACTTTTCTTTTCTTGGTTGTCGTTTTTGTGCCAATTCCTTAAGTAAATTAATAACCGCTACTTCCAGGTTAAGTGAACATGTTTCAGGGAGAGCTGGATTGATGTGATCAGATCCCTTTTTATCCTCTGTGCCATTAGTATCAAATAAACTCAATTTTACATCTGCATTTCGGTAATTTCCTATCAAGTCAATTATCACGCAATATTCTTTATCTGAATGTAAACGTAAGCCTCTCCCAATTTGTTGAGTAAAAACAGTTAAAGACTCTGTAGGTCGAACAAATAAGATAGTATCCACAGAAGGAATATCTACGCCCTCATTGAATAGATCGACTGTGAAGATAGCATCTAACTCTCCAGTTTCCAACATTCTAATTGCTTGTTTCCTACTAACATTCTGTTGTTGGGAATGGAGCCCAATTGTTCGGAAACCTTTCAGGTTGAAATAATGCGACAAAAATTCAGCTTGCTTAATGGAAGAGCAAAATACAAGAGTTTTAGTTTGTTTATATTTTTGCCAAGCCCCTAATATCTTTTCTGCCATTTCTTCTCTAAGCTGTACTTGCAGTAGTTCTTCTTCAGAATATTTGTTCCCTAACCATCTTATCTGTGAATAATCTGTATCATCATAAACCCCATAGTACTTGAATGGTGCTAACCAACTTCTTTGGATTGCCTCCAAAAAGTCTATTCGATAAGCTACATTTCCATCACAGATTGCGTACACATCTTTATTGTCATTTCTGTCAGGGGTCGCAGTTATACCTAATAAAAATTTTGGTCTGAAATAATCAAGTACTCTTTGATAGGTGTTTGCTGCTGCATGATGAAATTCATCCACAATGATAAGATCAAACTCATTTGGCTGAAATACTTCAAGATGATGTTTCATACTAAGGGTAAATATAGATGCAAAAACAAAATCCGCTTTACCATCCTTACTCTTACCGTTATATATACCTGATGTGCTATTTGGCTGGATGTTTAAAAATGATGCTTGGGCTTGGTAGAGTATTTCTTCACGATGAGCAATAAACAGTACTCGTTTAAAGTGTCTAGCAAAAAAACCTGCTAAGTACGTTTTACCTAATCCTGTAGCCATAACTACTAGCGCACTAGAATAATCCTCTTCTAACGTTTTTTCAAGTTCTTGAAGTGCTTCAATTTGAGCGAATCTAGGGAATATTTCTCCATATTCAATCTGTTTCTCTTTAATAATGTTCGTTTTCTTATCTTCTTTAGTTTGTGGAAGCATCAATTCAATTTCTTCTAGCTCTGTCCAAGTCTTAACTAGTGATGGATGTTGTTGATGATACTTTTCATATTCAATTTGATACGTTTTAATGACTTCATTGTTTACCCCTATTGTTTGTTCATGCAAAAATAAATAAGAAAACTCTTCTACCGCTTTGTAAAAGGTCTCTTGTTTGGATGAAACTTCAACAGTTAAATTCCACTCAACTCCTGTAGTTAAAGCGGATCTTGATAGATTGGATGATCCGACTATTAAAGTACCTTCATCTTCGTTTTGAAATATATATGACTTTGGATGAAAAGATGTACCATTACTTCTCCAAAGACGTATTTCTATACTGTCATGTATGTTAATTAGCTTTGATAAAGCTTCTGGCTGCGTAACAAATAAATAATCTCCTGTACAGATTTTAATATCTGCTCCTCGTTCGGCTGCTAGCCTAAGTGGTTCCCTCAATATATCTACTCCAGATTTCATTACAAACGAAGTCAAAATAAAAATACTTGACGACTTCTCTATCTGATAGACTAAATGTTCTACCAGATTACTTGTAATTAAATCAAATCTACTCATCTTCTACCTCGATTAAAAATATTTTTTCATTAAAACCACCGCGTTTTTCGGCCTTTACCTTGCGAATATTCTCAATTTCATCAATAGAGGAGTTATGTGTAATTGCTAGAGCATGAATAATTTCGAGTAAGTCTGCAAGTTCTTCAAGAGCACTCTCGTTATCGGTAGTTGCCATATATTCTTCTAACTCTTCAAAACTCTTCTTTTTAAGTTCCTTTATGTATTCATCATTTGACAGTATACTCGTTGAGAACATCTTACCAGTTTTTTCGATAATTTCAGGAATTCGGTCTCTGACTAATTTGTTATGTATTGGCATGATTATGTTTCTCCTCTTCAATTTGTTAATAGGATTATTTTAACATATTGTAAACTTCACTTCATTTTGATGTCATTATATATATGGTTGCTTATTTTTTACGTTAGTTTTCTTGATAAAATTTTTGAAAAAAGTGTTCCCTAGTAAGGAACACTTTTGACTTAAAACGGAACCTCAACCGAGTCGCCATAAATATAACTTAATAAATCTACCTCATACTCAATATAGGTTGGATCCAATCGATTTCCATCCCAACGATGACCAAAAACTTCCTCTACTAAAATTTCCATGCCACCTTCCGCATAAGCCTCAAGTGTCTTACGTGCGCGTAAGCGAAAGTCTGAGTCCTCAAAAGCTTCGATATTTTTTCCGATTTCCATATCGCTTAAAATAATCGAATACGCGGTTGCCTTTTGCTTAGAATTGAAATAATTGGTACGGAATTCTCTACCATGACCCTCAACTTTATTTGTTCTGTTCTTCTTAAAGCCAATACTTGCACAAATTAAGAACAGCTCTTGGTACTTTATATCATATTTATCTCTAAAGTGAATGTAGATTTCTTCGTATTTTTTGCTAGTATAAAGTAAGGCTTGATCCATTAAAAAGTCCATTATCCTACCCCCTTGTTGCCATAGCTTCATTAATATTCATCGGAACAATCTTTGAGTGGCCAGTAGAAATTTGATCTAACTTATACCATTTTCCAAGTTTGTTAGTTGCCTTAAATCTCATTTCCTCTGTTTTCGATAATTCTGTATCTGTTAATAACAGTACCCATTGAGACGTTAAGTTAGGAACGTTATCAATTAAATGATCACGGTTATTTCCGCTTATTCTTCCAAAAGGTGTATCCATAAAGAGTGGGAAGTTAATATCAGCTGATCCGCCAGCTGCTACTTTAGCAAGCGACGTGATGAATGATAATGCCACAACTTGTCGTTGACCTTGTGAAATATCCTGGGTAATGTCTACTCCGTCCCATCCAATAACTTTAATCTCATATTTATCATTAATATCAATTCTATTAATCAGTTCTTTATCTTTACGATCAATTAACTCTTTGAAGATAGAAGTTGTTTCAAATGTTAATTTATTTCTCATTTCATCACTATATTCATAGAATACCTTCTCGAAATGTTCCTTAAGATCCTCAATATATTGTAATACCTTCGAATCAATACGTAAGCTCTCATTTTCACGAAGTAAACGAGTAAAGTCTTTTTCCTTCGCAATGAGGTCTTTTTCTTTTTGATCTAATTGATTTTTTAAGCCTTCAATCTCGACTCCTAGATCATGAAGCATTTTCTTTTTATCCTTAAGAGTAGTTTCAAGATGCTTTAGATTTTCCTGCTCTTGTGCTTTATCTGCGATCTCTTCTTCATACTGTTGAATTTCCCTATTTATTTCTTCTATGCCTTGTTTGATATCTCTAAACTCTGCAAGCTTACGGTTAATGGCATTTTTAGCATCTTCCTCTTCTAGAGAGAAATCATGTATTCCTGAAGAAATTAGTGAGATAAGTGGTGTAAGCTCAGAACGTTTAAAATTATTCTTCAATTGCTGTATATGTTGTAGGTTCTCTCGATGTTGGTGCAAATCATTATTACAGCACGCGCATTTAAATTCACGAAGAGATTTTTCAATTACTTCAATTGGAATCAAATCCTTTTGATCCACCAATATCTGATCTAGATACACCTTTACTGAAGGATAAGTATCCTTCATGACAATATTGTATCCGTTCTGAACCAAATCACTTTTTATTTCATCCTTCTTACTCTTCGCTAGACGAGTTTGGATATTCTTTTTATCAACTGCTGAAGCATGCTTTTCTTGAATTTTTCGTACATCTTCATTCTCAGCCAATCGTTGTTCAATATCTTCAATTTCATTTGCACATGAGATTTTATTGTTTTCCTTAAAGACAATTCGCTCTCCGATATTTTCAATCTCTTGCTTCAGATCATCGATTTCATTTTGTTTACGATTTAGATCTAAGCTTTGAGAACCGTCTAGAACTCTTCTTTTCTCAGCGTTATGAAGTCTCTTCAATATTCCAATTGCACTTTCTACCTTATCAATTTGAAGTAGCTTAACAATACCTCTTTTAACTTCCTCCCTAACCTTCACGTCACTTTTAGCAAGAGTTTCAATTTTCTCCGCATCAAATAGGAAGAAATCTTTAATGCTTTCATCTAAGATACTATTTACGATACGAGATACTTCAGTAGGGTCGGTTATAGAATCTGAACTATAATTACCAAGTTCATCGATGATGTTTAACGACACACCCTGAATACGTTCATCAATAGAATCACCTGATTTTAGCCCCATAACAGTTCTTTGTAGCTCATACTTTTTACCGAAGGACTCGAATACAACTCTAACATTAGCTTCAATCGGCATATTTGGATTTTCTTCTAATGCAATAAAATTAACAAGGTGTATTTTTTCCTTAGGATTATCTTGTTGGATATGAGTACTTCCATAAAGACCAAACATTAGTGCACGGAAGATCCCAGTCTTTCCCTTACCATTTTCACCAAATATGATCGTGATATTTTTTTCGCCATTCGAAAATTCAATCTTCTGATTACCATAAAACTGTCTGAAATTAGTCAGGGATATCTCTAATAGCTTCATTTACCTTCATCCTCCAATACAATCTCTCTAATCTCATCACGAATTAAGGCCTCTATTTGTGAATTCGATTTTGTACCAGATTCAAGTTCACTCATTAATATCTTAGCTAAATAAGATAAATCGCGTGGAAACTCTTCAATTTTCTTATTTAAATCTTTGTTGATTTTCATTCAAATACCTCCATCTTTTTGAACTCCTTGTATACTTCCCATGGAAGCTTATCCATTAAGTATTCTAAGGAATATTTCCTAAGTTCTTTTCCAACAATGTCTCTAGCATTAAAGTTATTTATTGCAAATCTAGAAAACTCAGCAAACCGCGGGAGCTCCTTAGAAGCTATTGATTTATACATTTGATCACTTGTTTGACTTGGTAATACAACAAAGTCGTATATTGTCGCAAGGTTCTTGTTCGGATATTTCCTAAGGATACGGCCTCTACGTTGTACAAATTCTCTTGGGTTCGAAGTACTAGCTAGGAAATAAGCCACCTTCGTACTAGGTACATCTACTCCCTCGTCTAAACATTTTATAGCTACCAAAATCTGTATAGATCCTAAGTCAAATGATTCTAAAATCTTAGTCCGTTCCTGTAAAGGAACCTTTGAATCAAAACGATGAACTCTATAACCTAAACTTGATAGGTTACTTGTAATCAGATCCACCTCACCTGGAGCACAATACACTAAAGTATGTGATACTTCTTCACGAATCTTCTCATCAAAAATTCTAAATAAAGAATCCTTTTTATTCTCCGCTTTACTGATAAGTAGACTCCTCTTTCGATTAACTTCGCTTATTTCATCTCTATTCGCTTTTTCATCGCTATATAAATGAATAAGTCGCCTTGTAAGTCTTTCATAGCTTTCAATTTCTTCATCTGTCAAGTCTACAATCAAAGGATTATATATATATTCTGTCAACGCACCGTTATCAATGGCACTTTTCATATCATATTCGTAGACAGGTGGCCCAAAAAAGGCTTCAATAAAACTCGTACCATCCTCATCCCACCAACGCTCAGGTGTCGCAGAAAGGCCCAGCTTAGCCTCCATATTGTCGAGCTCATTTTCCCTAAGACTCTTAACACCAAAGTAATGACATTCATCAGCGATAAGGAAGCTTTTTCCTTTTAATCTTCCTATAAGATTATTAAACTCGTGTGATGCTGCTGTTTTATACGTTGTGATAACAACATGTTTTTCTATTAAACCTAAATTAAAATCTCGTACATCTGTTTGAAGTTTATTGACCCAGGATTTTTTTGCCCCAAAGCAATGGGTAAAATTTTTATAGTTCATATCTTGACAATTTTTCTCCCATTGCTCAACAAGGTGTGTGAAGGGGACAATAATCACAAGAAAAATACGTCCTTTTTCCTTAAAAAACTCGTGTGATATTAGGAGACTTGTAATTGTTTTTCCTGTCCCAGTCGCCATTTCGAGAATTCCGTGCCAATTATTATTTTTCACCGCATCTATTGCTTCTTGTTGGTATGGGCGTGGCTTCACAATTTTATTAGGTGTACTAATTCTTTTCCCCTCCTTCTTGTATCCTAAGATAGTTTCCTTAATGATATGTGGTATCTCAATTACTGATAAACCATTCGTGTTATTTGACCAAAGATTTTCAAAATCCACTACCATATCTTCGATTCTTTCACTGTCAGTTTCTCGCCAAAACACATCAATTTTTTCAAAGTTGTTTCGTATTCCTCCAACTGTTTCATTGGCAGAACCTGAAAAGGCGACTTTATTTCCCTCTTCATCATAAAATATCCCAAATTTCTCATGATACAGACTGTTGTTGGTCGTAAATGCTATTTTGATCTCCAGTTTATTTTGATAGATTAGCCAAGCTAATGTATTTAGTGTATCGTTTCGAATCGCTTCTTCGTTTATTTCAAGTTGACGAAGAAGTGATTGAGAAACGACATCAACTTTTGCTTTGTATCCTAATCGAATGGCTTCAACATCCTCAGCAGTTAGGTAAGGATTAGCAATCAATCTAATTGTTCCTTGCCGTTCAAGAAAGGTATCTAAGCCCTTTGCGATAACGCTTAAAGAATCGCTCGTAAAATAACCTACTGCACGGTCATACTTAATAGATTCAGTAAGACATCCTTCATAAAAGTCTTTATGAATTTGATCATTGTCCGAACGATATTTATACTTCAAATTTAAATCTAATAACGACATTTCCTCGCCTACCTTAAAGTTACGATTCCTAAACTATCAACACTTATTAGATTAGAAAAGTTTTTCAGCTCATGTGGAAGAACCTTACTATATGGACTATCTTGTTCCCTAAGGATTCCCTTTTCTACTAAGAAATCATAAACGCTACGTTCATGCATATTTCCTTCATATTCATTTTTCAAAACAAAATGTACTAGCTCTTCAAATGTTTTAATTTTACTATCTAGTTTTACGACAATTATTTTGTCATATCGATAGTTGCTTATGATTTTTGTAATTTGTCGATACCCATTCATAATAAGAATACTCTTAATTAAATATGGATTCCATCTAAGACCTATGTCAGGCAAACTTCGCTTGTACCCCTTTAGATTGCTCAAAGAGACAAACTCTTTACCTGATCTTGATTCTTCAATAAAGTCTACAAGCGTTTCAATGACATTTTCTGATATGTTTAATTTCGAAGTTGGATATAGTTTGTCTACATCACTTTCTATAAATGCCCTTTGTTCAAGAAGCTTTTTCAACAGACCAGATGCCATTACCTCTTTATAACCATAATTCACAATGAAGTCTTGAAGTGCTTTCCTAGTTGTTTCTCCGTCAAAATGATTGATAATAACATCTTCAAAAGTAGTAAATTGACAACCATCAAGATATAAATAGTTTGAATGGCCCTTTAATTCGGGCATTAATATCTTAATAATTGAAGATAACTTTATAGAATCGTCTATTCCCTTTTTCGTTATCAATGATGAAAGATTTGGATCAAACTTCATTTCACGTAGCAATAAACCAGAAGTTGTAAACCCATCTTTAGTTAAGTTCTTATTTGTAAATTCGATCAAATTATGTTTATCTTTTTCAGTTAAACCAATCCGATCAAAAATGATTACTTTATTCGTTCCCCAACCTAGCAATTTTCTCGATGAGGATATTCCTAGGTCGATTTTTGTTTGCTTCCAACCCAGTCTATCTTTTAATTCCGTTTTATCACAATAACCGCCTAAAGAATCGATCAGAGCAAGAAGTGTTCCCTCAATGTTTTGCTTATCATCATCCGTTTTAAAAATGTTTAGCGTATTCCCTTTTCCAATATTATAATCGTCATCAAGGAAATATCGAACAATAGAGTATAGATGAAGCTTTGTGTGAATATTAATTTCTTTCAACTCATCTTCGAACTCAGTAAAAACTTCTTCTATATTGATTACAGGACTAATTTTTAATTGTTTTTTTAGATAATCATCAATCTTCGAGATAATTCTTTGATCAAAAGAATCCTTATCAAACCATGCGAACGTAGATCGATCTACTAAAATGATTTGTTCTGTATCCCTTAATCTCGCATCAACTGCCCTTAATGATGAAGAAAGTTCATAATTTAAGTGTTTCTTTGCTAAACTCTGGAGATAATCGTAGCCTTCCTCATCTAGCCTTAGCGGTTCAGAAATAAAGTTTTTGAATAAAATTTCTAGAACGTCTGAAATAGTCAATTTTCCCCTTGAATAAAGTTCTCCATACGGGAGAAAACCATAATGTTCAATGAGCTTTTGGATAATTGGTAAAGAAGGATCCTCTACACCAAGAGTTTCAAGTATGTCCTCTAATGAATCTTCAAATTCATTTAAATAAAAGGTAGCTGGTAAATCTGCAATAAAATTATCTAACACATCAAATTTTATCTTCTTTTCTGGTGTAAAGAAGAATGCATCTAGCTTTTCAAAATAAGTAAATCCTTTTACATCTTCCTTAAGAATCTCCAATATAAAGTCATTCTCTTTACCTACTAATGCCAATAATTCATCAGATGTAATAAGTGATTTAGAAGAAGATAATAAAGACACTACGGAATAAAAGTAATTACGACCAAGGAACTGCTTTACATACTTTAATGCCTTTGCAGCAATTTGTCTTACACGCTCCCGAGTAACATTAAAATGTTTACCTGTTTCTTCTAATGTTAGCTTTTGACCGTAACGAAATTTGAGAATCTCATATTGATTGCCTCGTAGGGATTCCTTTAATTCATTCATTAACGAGACAGGCTTTTTCGCCTTTCTAACCTTCCTATGCAATTCAATAATTTGCTGATTTGTAAATTGATCCTCTATATCTTCAAGCTTTAACCCATTTATATCCTCTAGAGTGGATTGGCTAACTGTGTCACCCTCCACTCGAAATGCCTCTAAAAGTGCTGAAACTCTAACCTCACGAACTATTTCATATAATTCAGCATCATCAAATTGAATCCCTTGTGATACGACTTGTACAGACCTGTTACTCTTGATAAGTTCATTTATATACTCCAGCTTTTTCTTACCAACACCTGGTACTCTTGCAAACTCAGTCATATGAGAGGCAGTAATTTCATCTACTGTAGTAATTTGATGATTTACACAGAACTCTCTAAACAATATATATTTATTATCCATAAAGAGATCATTAATCTTCATACCACTCGTAATAATCGTTTCAGTAGAACTTGTGTCTTTTGGTAGGAAGTCTAATTCACTTAGGCGTTCTTGTACATCTTTTAGTCTTCCAGCACCAACACCTTTTGCATGAGCAAATTCTAACATGTCCTCATCTTTAATTTCTTGTAAGTAGTGTATTCCCTTTTTCGCACAGAAACGACGAAATGAATTATATTTATTTGCTTGAAAGACATTTCTTATTGAGAGTAACCCTGTAGGTTCTTGTTCTTGTTTACTGTCCCTGTCTTTAGGAGAAAGTATCGTCTTTTGAAGGGCTTCCACTACATCTTGCACTTTTTTAATCCCTATTCCTGGGGATTTCGAAAACACATTAATATGGGATTGTTGGATTTCTCCAATTGTAGTAATCAAGTTTTTTTCACAGAATGCAAGAAAGCGATTGAACTTATTACCAATAAAAATCTCTTCAATAGCAATTGAACTTACTTTCTGAGTGATGGATACATCATCCGAGGAATAACCAGGATATTTACTAACCAGATCCTCTAGGCTTGAATATATTAAAGATAATAATAATTCATTAACGGATAGAACCTTAGCTCTTCCCACACCATAAGAATTACTAAATTGTTCAATCGTATCACTAGTTATTTGGATTAAATTTTGGACTTTTTTATTCTCACAAAATCTATTAAAAGCCTTAAATTCATCCCCATTAAAAACTACATGAACAGGGGTCTTTTGAAAAAACTTCTCTAGTTTATAAAGAAAACTCTGTTCCGTTATATTGCCACTTTTAGTAGTTTCATATTTCTCTGGTGTCTCTATTACTCTATCAGCCTTACTTGCAGATCCATTAATTTCAAAACCAGCTCTTTTGAACTCATCTTCTAAAGAATGAACATCAATTCTAGCATTTAACAACTTAAAACCCTTTAGAGGAATTTTATGAAAAAACAGATCACTATTTACCTCAAACCTATGGACGAATCCTGATAAACCAAAAAGATTAAAATCTATCTTCTTATATCTATCACTATTGCTGTGTGCCTCGATATAACTGGATATAGTTGGAGAGTAGTTAGGTATAATGTTATTAGGTTTTTCAGTATGGAACTTAAAACACCTTAAAGATAACTCATCAATCATTTTTATAAAACGATCTCTGTCTTGTTGATAAAGTGATCTAAGGAAATCTAACGAGATTTTATTATTAACAACTATACTGTTCATTTTTAATAAATTAATATTATTACTATATAATTCATTCAGTTCATATACATTTGTAGGAAATTTCACATAATCTTGCATAATTGCCCCCAAGATAATTAGTTATATACAATATTTTACTATAGATAGTTAATATGATCTAGATCTGTATAAATATTGGAAATATAGTTGATATCCAAATTGGGATCCTATGTTAAACAAAAAGCCACTCAAGAAGAGTGACTAAATTAATATTGTGAATTAATAAAGAAAGCTTTATTCTCTTAATTAATTCTTATAAAATTTGTTTATGTAATTATTCTACAAAATGTTATAGTATCTAAAAGTTAATTATTTGGAGGAAAACATGAAAAAAATAGTAAAAGTAGTAGCAGCAATCATAGAAAATGCCCAGGAAGAAATATTATGTGCTTTGAGATCACCATTAATGACAATTCCTAATATGTGGGAATTTCCAGGTGGAAAAGTAGAAGCAGATGAAGACATTTTTACTGCCTTACAAAGGGAAATTCAAGAAGAATTACAATGTGAAATAGAAACAAAGGAAATATTCAATGAGAACGTTCATGAATACGAGACGTTTATCATCAACTTAATCTCGATCAAGTGTAGAATAATTAATGGTTCACCAACCCCATCAGAACATTCAAAACTAATTTGGTTGAAGCGAAATAACCTTGCCTCTCTTAAATGGGCTCCTGCAGATATTCCTGCAGTTGAACAGTTAATTAACGAAGTATAGCCTTCTCAATTGAGAAGGCATTTTTCTTTTATTCGCTTGTGATGTAATGATAGAGTTTTGGTTCAATTGCATGTTCAAGGGTTAATTCAAGTGTAACAACTGGTATCTCTTTATCGTTTTTATCTAACATCACTGTTTGTACAGCTGTATCTTTTTTCGGGTGTGCCATACCTAAATAATAAAAATCAGAACCTTCATCATCATCTTTTTTTACGAAAATATGGAGATCAAAGTTTCTTTCATCTGCGAAGATTATTTTTTTCACTTCTTCTGATTGTAGGGTTCTATTACTTTTTGTAAAATATTTGATTAGCTTTGGATTTAAAAATTCATCTCCATACTGCACACTTGAATCAATGTTTTCATCCTTATGGTAAGTTATAAAAATTGGACAAGTACCATGTTTTGGTTTGTATCCATACATAGTAGAACTCTCGTCGTTATGCCAATTCAATAACTTACAAGAATCTTTTCTAGAGTATTTCTGGTAAAGCGTTAGTGGTTGTTTAGAATTATACTTTTCAGTTTTCTTTTTTGCTGTTTCTACAAGATCACTGATGAGGTCCCTAAAATAGTCATTAGTAGTAATGCTTTTTTTTATAGAATTATTAAATCTATACGTATTATCTTCATAAATAACAATTGGTTTTTCTCCATATTTCTTTATTGTTGTTTGTGTAAAAAATTCAAGACTAAAGATTCGCTCAATAGAATACAATGTATCCTCATCTATAAAACAATCATTAGATGATAACTCTTGTAAATATTCAATGTTAACTAGTTCACCTTTTTTTAGTAATAATTCCACCAATAAAACTTCATGTTTTCGTTTTCCATTTAGGACTTCTAGTGATAAAAATGTGAGAACTTGTTGTTCATATATTGAAAGTTGTGGAATTTCTTCTTTCATCTTGACTAAAAATTGATAATAATTCGTATGCTCCTCTACAATTACTACTGGATCAATTGAATTATGTTCTACAAAGTCAATCAGATTTGGAATTTTCCCAATTCTATTTTTCAATTCGATGTAGGCTTCTCTTAATATTTTTAATGAAGTAAGTTTACTGTCATTAATTGCCTTAAATACTTGTTTTGCTGCAATTTCCTCAAAGTTTATTGTTGAAACACCTTTAATATAACTTGTATCCTTCATATTCCTACGGACAATATCTTTATTCTGTGATTTGTCTCCCGATAGCGCAATAGGAATGAGATAATTATTTCGATAGTTTCCAATGAAGTCAATAATTGTAACAAAGTCTTTTGAATCATGCTTTCTTAATCCACGACCTAATTGTTGAATAAAAATAATGCTAGATTGGGTTTGCCTTAGCATCACAACCTGATTTACACTAGGAATATCAATACCTTCATTAAAGATATCAATAGTAATTATGTAATCTAATTGTCCATTTTCTAATTTGCTTACTTGAAACATTCTCTCCTCTTGAGAATCATCACCTGTCAACGCAACAGTTCTAAACCCTCTTTCGTTCAGTGCCACTGAAAGTTTTTTTGCTTCTTCCTTTCCACTACAGAACATTAACCCTTTTACACTTTTGCCTGAATGTCCATAGTAATGAACCTTTTCAATGATATGATTAACTCTTTCCTCTGTAACAAGCTTAGATAATGTAGCTGTTTCATCGATTAGTTCACCATTTAATTCATAATCTGTTACTCCAAAATAGTGAAATGGGCAAAGCATATCCTCTTCAAGTGCTTCCTGAAGACGAATTTCGTATGCAATATTATAATCAAATAACTCGTAAATATTAAAGTTATCAGTACGCTCTGGTGTTGCAGTCATACCTAGTAAAAATTTCGGCTGAAAATAATTGATTACTCTAAGATAGGACTCAGCCCCAGCTCTATGTACCTCATCTATTAGTATATAATCAAACTCCTTAGGATCAAATTGATGCAATACATTCTCTTTTGAAATCGTTTGGATTGTTGCAAAAAGATACCTAACATCTGATTGTTTAGTTGTTCCTGATAGAATACCAAAATCCTTACTTAGTCCACCTAAGATTCTCTGATAATCAGTCTTTGCTTTTTGAAGGATTTGCTCTCTATGGACAATAAACAACATTCTTTTAGGAACATAACTACGAACATCAAAAGCTGATAGATACGTTTTTCCTGTCCCAGTTGCAGAAATGACTAATCCTTTATTATTATTCTCACGAACCATCTGAATATTTTGTAGTGCAGCCTCTTGCATTTTGTTAGGTTTAATTTCAATGGCATCTTTCAAAGAATTAGTTCGATATTCATCAGGAAACTCCACAATTTTTTCTAAATCAGGCAAATATACTCGTTCTACAAATGTCTCTTCATACTGGTCAACCCATTGAGGAGTTAACAGATGGGATTCTTTCCACACATCTTCAAACTGCTTAAGGAAATGATGTATAATCTCTCCATTTTCATGAGAGGTTAACTTCACATTCCACTCATAATTTACCTTTAAAGCATGTGCCGTTAAATTCGAGCTACCAACTATTAAAGAGAAATGGGTATTCTGACGAAATATATACCCTTTTGAATGAAATCCCTTTAAATCTGTCAATCTAACCTCAACATTTGTAATTTTCATCAGCTCTCGAAACACTTTTGGGTGATTGAACTGAAGAAAGGTGGATGTGAGTATCCTTCCCTTAATACCTCTCTGCTTTAAATCCCACAGATGAGACTTTAATGTCGCCAATCCACTCTCGGTTATAAACGCAACAGAAAAGAAAAACTCCTGACAATAATTTAATTCCTCTAATAGAGTAGACAATACATTTTCACTTTGTACCATATTATTTACTAATAACTTTGGTTTAAAAATATCTACTTTGTTATATGATTGATCAATAAACCCTTTATATAGTGACTCTTTTAAATTTTCAATAAAATGCGTCATTTGTGCTCCTCTACTTACGTGAATTATTAAATTTAAAACTAATTAAATTTCCCAGTATTTGTCTAATTATGTATGTAAGTATATTTTAACATTTATTTTGATAGTGTGTAATCTTGTTGGAGGTTTATAAAAATCAGTTTTACAACGGAAAATAAGCTCAATTTACGGATGAGCTTATTTTTCGAATATATTCACTATTATGAAATATAAACAACATCATTATAGAATTTACCAATAGACTCGCCGTCTAGAACCCTAAACACAGAACCCAATAACATTAATGTTACTATTTATATTAAAATAACCATCTACCTTAAGTAGTTTAACCTTTATTTATTATCTGCTCTCAATCATTTCCCTCCCCTTATAAAACGGACTCAAATTCATAAACAACTCATTCAATTTATCCTCTTCTATATCATTCTCAAAAATATATTCAAGCAGTTCCTCTTGCCTTGCTTGCCCTAGACTTAACCTGTATAGAGAAAGAATTTTAATAAGCCGCTCATACTTAACTCCGTCTCTACTTAACGGGTATACAGGGACAATCCTTTCAATCTTTACCTTTTGATCTGCTGGGAGGGACCAAAATGGTACTAGTTCGGAATTTTCTTCTCCCTTTTCATGGATATTTGCTTGAGTAAACATTTCGTTCCAAATATCTTCGTTAAAGGAAATAGAATTATACTTTTTAGCGATATTTTGTCGTATAGCTAAGCACTTATATCGGTTAATTCGCCCCTCACGTTGCTCGAGATCAATTGGGTTTGAGGGTAGATTCCAATGCATAATCTTTCTACAGTAATAGTGAAAGTCTAACCCTTCTTGGCCAATTGAAGTTGTCGCTAGGACAAAAGGTCGAAACGGTGAATTAAATGACAACCTTATGTTATCTTTACGTTGAACGCTTTTATCTTCATTCTTCATGTCATAAAAACCAACTGCGTAATTGGTTCTCATTTTTATATACTTGTCTACTTTGTCATTCCGCTTCTTCTTAGGTTTGGTTCTCTCTTTAAAGGAATTAAACGTATCCACATTGAAGCTTGCACTATGAGTTTTCAAGGAATGAATCATCGTACGAGTTAGTTCTCTATTTCTCAATCCATCTTGTCTGTTATAGAGCCCGCCTTCTTCTAGAAGCATATGTGCATATTCATCTAACATCGCTTGAATATTACCATCCACACAATATGAAAGTACATTTTGCCAGTGTGCAGAATCATTTCCTTTACCGTATTCTAACTCCACTATTGAGATGGCCTCTTGGGTATTAAAACGATCAATAATTGTTTTTCCAAGGTGAATAGCTTGTACAATGGATTCACTACTTGGAGCAGCAAGAACCCTTAATCCACAAATAGCAGGCGAACCAATTGCCATATTTACCATTACTTCTAGTAAGTCATCAGGCTGTCTACCTAATACTGGAGCCTCGTCAGATAGATAAATATCTCTTAACTGTTTGAAATGCTTTAAGAGAGCTGCTTTATCAGTTTCTTTATTATTTTCTTCATCCGTTTCAAGTGTTGGTAAGAGCTCTTCACTCTGAAACCACTCGTTTATAACCTCTTCATTTCGATCCAATAACAGAGGTGCAATATAATACCATCTTTCATCCCGTCGTGCGTTTTCTTCATTAGGAGTATATTCTACTTCTGAAAGTAACTGTTTTATTTTAGATTTTATCTCCTCTTTAATAACTACTAAACTCTTCTTTTCATTTAGTACCTTAATTGGATCGAACAATCTTGATAAGGTTATCGAAGGGTATAGCAGACACAATTGATTCATATTTGCAGGAACATGGTCCCTCATTGCAAATGTTAATCTAGGTGCAGGAAATCTACGTTTTGCGAAATAACTCTTGTTCTCTTTCGTTTTGTTAGGACTCTTTTTAATAAGCTCTCCAACTGTTAGTCTCTCTGACTCGTATGAAAGTAACGTAGCGATTGCTCTCGGAACCATTTCCCATGCTGAAAACACTAATACCTTCGAAAAATCACTCATACCCTCGTATGGACCTTCGAACTCATAATAAGGAACAGAAGGTGGGATCCACATTAGTTTCTCAGCTTGTTTTGGTATTGCAATTTCTTTCAATTTTTCTAATCTTGCATTGGTTTCAGGTAATTCACGGTAATTAGACACTACATTTTTCGTTACCCATAAATTACGTTTATTAGCAAGACTTATTTCATTTGGATTTTTACTGAAATATTGGAATATCTTTTGCTTCAGCTTATAATGCTCCATATACGACATGAGAAAAGGAGCTGACTTGACGTAATCGACAGGAACCTTATCCTCTAATCCTATCTCTTGCAATAGATTATCTAGTTCAACGTAAGAGAGTATATCCCGCTCCGTTATTTGTAAGGTACCTTGTTCATTACTAGTATCTATTAATTCACTTGCACCTTTCACTAACATTCTTTCCGTTCTAGCGATTCCTTTGTATAGGCTATCCTCTGCCTGTTGTTTTTTAGCAGAGAGTACCGCAAAATCAAGGACACTTGCTTGACTTAAGGCAATTGAAAAATTGTTCCATACTTCTTTAAACTCAGTTTGTTGGTTAGGATCATGCTCAAATAAGAAATCAGTAACTTGCATAAATTCCTTATAATGATCATCACTTTGACTCTCCGTCATTTCCTCTAACGTTGTGTATAGCTTATAGGGAGTTGCTGATAAAAGAAGTATTTTTACCTTTTCTCTGTCCTGTTTTGGTGAATTAAAGAATTTATTTGCGAGTAATGCTGTCTCACTCTCATCATCCGTTTTAATTAATTCCGGGAAACGTTGAAACTCGTCCATGATAACTAGATCTGGGTCCATTAGATCTACACTTATTTCAGCCATCATTTTTCGGAGCCTGTGTATTACCTTACTAGTTCCTTTTGGAGTGTCGTTACTTTCTCTTAATTCAGTACATACGTCTTTTATTTGTTCAAAAATATCATCGTTTTTTGTAAAGTAGTCTTCTACCTTTTTGAGAATATGTTTTATATACTCACCATTACTATTCGCATTACACTTTTGCACTTTTTCTTCATAATGGTTTTTAGCCCAATAATCCCACCCTTTAAATGCAGTATCCTTCATGAGAACCTCTATCTCTTCCAGATACGGTTCAAGTGGTTGATATCTTCTTAGGATTGCAAAAATCAAGGACCGTTCAGCTACACTCCCCCTACCTCCAGTTAAGTTAAATGAAGTGGAAGGTGTAAGTGGAATGAGTTGTATATAATTTTCTTTAAGTGCTGGGTTATATTGATCTTCGAATATTTTTAAATGTTGCATCGATAGTCGTGTATCAGACATGTGCTCTAATGTCACTCGGTCATCAATTTTCAACTTCGCTAAATTTTGACCAGCAATACTTTGGTTCGAACACACATAAACCACTTTAAATAATTCATCTTTTAATGTTTCTTGAAAATAACGAGCTGTTTTTGCAATGACACCCCGAGCAATCATCGTCTTACCTAGACCAACCTCATCTGCTACAAGTACTCTAGAATAATCATTAACTATTAACTCGAATACTCTCTCAACAGTTGCTCGTTGAAAGTCCTTCAATCCTGCAAGGATCTCCTTTTCCTTTTGAACTAAGTTAATCATTTCCTCACCTTCTTTGTAGCACCAATAAACGTTTCATATAAACGATTGAACTCTTCTGGTATGATTTCGTCATCCTTAATGTAATTCATTATGTTTTCAACATCCTGCAATTTTTCAGGTGAACGAGCAGCCGCCTTAAGCATGTTCTCATAAAGGACTGGATAATCAGACATTGTAGTATCCCACTTTCCAGCACCATTCCTTTTCATTTCAAGTTGCTCAATGGCTGCCAAGATGAAATCATCTGATAGTAAAAAGGCAACATACCGTAAGAAAGTATACTTGTCCTTAATAATCGAACGAAAAACTTCATTATCACGTTCTGCTGGTATACCCTCAGTTGGAATTTTAATAATTCTTGTAAGAGTCTCTCCATCCTTGATAGCTGTAATAGTATAGAACTGTCCTAATTCTAATAAGCCAAGATCGTAGAAGACAATTTCATTTGCTAATAACAAGCTCTGCTTGCTCAATAAAGGACTGATAGAGAATTCAACATTGGATGGAATTTCATCAAATGTTATCTTTAATGAGTAATTATTTTCTTCCCCATTTACATATGCCTTAGAACTTGCTCTGCAAAGTTGTTTGATAGCTTTTTCCATTTCATCAGAAAGGATTGTATCGGTTTCACCCTTCTCAGGTAATATTTCGATTTTCTCAAATGGATTATCTCGTTCATCTTCTCCAAACAAGTCATTTAACAAATGCTGTATTCTAAATCCATACTTTTGATAGTCCAATCTTAGTAAAAATTCAACATTGCCATTAAAAGCTCTTTCTGAACAATTAGCTGATCCTATAAAAATCTGATGCTCATTATATTTCGTACGAGCATATAACTTAGCATGAATATCTTGAAGCTGTGCCATTTCATTTACTTCATTTTCACCGCTAATCGCTCCTTCACCTTCTACTACCAGATCCTTAAGAGCATAAATATCGAAGACATCAACTACTGTTTCGTCAAGTTTTGCTAACTCTGTTCTTCTAGTTATTAATGTTTTTGATGCATTTTTTAAAGATAAGCGATTAAGACTTGAAACAGTTTGGTTACTTAAAAATGGAGAAATAATAAGTAAATGATGGTAATTCTCAAAAATACCTGTCTCATCTTTTCCATAACCATCGATCCCTAATGGGTAAAACTCAAACGATGGTATGTGCTTATCAACTGGATCAAAATGAACATAGTCTAGATCTGATATCAAGCTTTGGATTTGGTCGTTTTTTTCATCGTCCTTAGAATAGGGAATTAGAAACCGTAAAAAATCAGAGATAGGTCTGTTTTTTAGAGTTTTACGCTTATTCTTTTTCCCTTCTAGACCGATAGCCAAGTCCCAGCTACGATCAAAGGTCAAATTACGAGTTAAAACGAGGAATCGATAGAGTTCTTCCTCTTCTTCATTCCTATACTTAATCAACCAAACCTTTGGGTGAAATGACTTTTCATTTGCTAGTGCTACTTCAAATACACTGTTCTCCATTAAAGAAAAAACATTGTTTGCATTTTGGGGCGTTTTGATTTGACCCGCCTCACAAAAAATAGCAAATTTATCTACACTTCTTCTTAGTGCTTCAAGTACATATATGGGATTCTCCTTAAAGGTACCTTCCATTTCCTCCGATAGACTAAGAGCAATTGGAACACCTACAAGTGCTTCTAAATCAAGAGAATAAGTTGTCCCAACTGCAAAATCAACATCATACCCGGTAGGAGGCGTTAACAAATCACTATAATTCAGTCTTTCTTCTGCTGGCTTTAACATTACTTAGTCCTCCAATCCGTCATAGATGTCTTTCATTAAATCCTTTGCTACAGGGAATCGATATACCAATTTATCAGAACCTACCCAATTGCCTTCCTCATACTTATATACCTTGCTATTTTGGAGCTTAGCACGGTCCTTTGATTTTAGTTCTATTTCACGTCGAATTATTAACTCGTCGATTTCCTTGTCGTTTCCAGATGCAACTACCTGCTGCCAATTATTCAGGAATCTCACTAATTTCATATTCTTTATTTGTAATCGATTAATAACCTCAACGAAATCGAAATTATGAAACTCATACTTAACAAAAGGGCTATTTATCCATTCATTCCATTTTTCGTTTGCATTTTCATTTTCACCATTTGAAAGAACGACGTTATAACGTATATTTGCACCTGAAATAAACTCACTGAATTTATTAGCCATTCTATAATCTTTTTGAATTTGTTCAGGAAGCTGCTGATACTTCTCACCAATTTGTTCAAAGGTATCGACTTGTAAAACACTGGAGTCTTGGTTGAGTAAGTATGCAAATAATGTGTCTTTAGACTTAGGAGCTTTTACTATACGTTCCTTTAAATACAATGCTTCCTCTCTAGAAAGGTCCATTGTTATATTCTCTTTCCATGACGGATCCGGTAATAAACATCGCCAAAACGTACTAGAGTATTCTCCTGATGCCGTATCAATGTCGTCATTTTCTTCATTTCCACTATTAATAGCAAATGTCCTATTTTCTTTCATGCTAAATACCGCTTTGGAATAATTATCAAGAGAAAGAGAGTCGTATTTTAATATTCCAAACGTGCGAAGACCATTCCAATAAATACTTGAAGGCTTTCTCTTCAACTTTCTCCCCGCTCGCCCGCCAATCACTCCACTTACACCATCTTTGTTTAGAACTTCGATTAAATCAATCTCAATTTCACCAAGCCTATTCAAGAAATCCTTAGGAGATCGAAAGCTCACTTTTTCTAACTCCATCAGAATATAGGGAACAATAAAGAAATATTTTGCTCTTGTTTGGATAGTCGATGTACCAGGAAAAAGAATGTCGGCAAATCCATCACGAACCAACCCAATTCCAAGTTCATCAACTGCCTCAGGTGCTGTAAGTGCATGGAGCACTGCCATAACTTTATTTCTATGTTCACTGGAATAATCAATCCAGCCTAACTTAAGTTGGTTAACCATTTTTTCCTCCTCAAATACACAGTCCAATTCTTATCTATCTCAATATTTTCCATTATAACAAAGAAAGGTATACCGAAAATGGTACACCTTATAAACAGGTACAGCTATAAATGTCACTTTTATCATTTATTATATAAATTTCCTAACTGCTAAATTTCAACCAGCCCAATCCCATGACAGTAGTAGATGCAAATATGTTTGTAATTTTATGATACTATTTAAAGAGAAGGTTTATCCGTTATATGTTTAATAGATATCAGCTGAAACGAGGTACAAAACGTTGAATCCTAAGTTACAAAGGTTTCTAATACTATTCCCATTCCTCTACTTACTTCACGATATAGAAGAAATTATGACCGTCGAAAAGTTCCTCATCACAAACTCAACTAGTATTCCTTTTCGAGTTACAGGGGCTGAATTTGCTTTTGCTTTTACACTTTTATTGATATTTGCTTCAATAGGTTGTTTCAAAGCATTTTCGGGGCGCAAGTTTCTTAGAATGGAGCCGACCACTTACCTATCATTTTTAGTTCCTGGTATTCTATTAGCAAACGGGATCGGTCATGTATTGCAATTCATCTTTTTCAAAGACTATGTTCCTGGAATCATTACCACCATATTAATAATATTTCCTTATTCCTTTTTGACGGTTAAGTTTCTTATTACTGAGAGGATATTAACAGTAAAGAAGTTTCTGAGCTTTTTACTCATAGGCTTTGTATTACAGGCACCTCTTGCATTAATTGCGCATTTTATATCAAAATTAACTTTTTCATTTTTATTCTAAAGACAGATTTGGCAATTCCGATTTATGTAATATCTTTTTATCGAGCCTACTTCGTAAGTGTGGCAAGGACGGATCGAGTATCTACTATCTTTGTATATACTAACCTAACTTTAGCCCATTAAATTACCTTTCAACTATCACATTTTCTTCATCATCTAAAATTTTATAATGAATATTGTGAGTTCGTTCATAAACATCTTCTGATAGTTTCTCATAAACAATATTTGTTTCTGATATTTGTAAGGTAGAATTATAGAGCACATTACCTTCCTCATCTTCTAACGTATAATTAACAGTTTCAGCATTCGGGTAATTAAAGACGCCTCCCCATACTGCACCAATTGAACTACGTCCAACCGAAGTAACTCTAATAATCTCATATTCCTTTGATAAATCTATACCTTGCGAGTGTTCTCCAGTTCCCGAGTCATATTTATACCTCGACTTTTCTTTTGTATAAGTATTTAAGCTTAGCATCGGTTGTCCTGTGAAATCCTCGTTTAAGAACAGAACAATCTGATCCACTTCATCCTGGAATAATATCTCAACATTTTCGCTACCATTCTTTTCAATCGCATCCAAAAGTGTAGGTGATGAACATCCTCCCAAACTGAAAAACAACAAAATTATTAATAGCGGATGAAATAGTTTCATACCTTCCCCCCATAATTACTTTTTTATCAATCTCTTAATTCCCGCCTATATAGTAGCGATATGTTCCAAATATTAAAAGGCGCCACAACCCCAGTGCGATTAAGTATTACTAAACGGGGAGTCCTGCCCTAAATTGTCATTTTCCAGTTTGATAAAGCTAACCAGCGCTCTTTTTCCTTGTAGTCGGGCATTATTTTCCCTACAAGACGCCAGAAAGAGCGATCGTGATTCAGATGCACCATGTGACACATTTCATGGACCACCACATAGTCAATTACCTCACGAGGCGCCATTGCTAGCCTCCAGTTGAATGTTAAATGGTGTTGTGAATCACAAGTTCCCCAGTTAGTTTTACTGTCAGTAATACGTATAGAACGTGGTTTGTTTTTGAAATGTCGTTGATAATCGGTTACACCCGTCTCGACCAATGACTTACACTGCTGAAAATAATATCGTTTTAATGCTTGTTGATATCTTTCATTCTCAAGTTCCTTCACATATACATATAGCTTCTTTCTATCGAACACAACATGGTCTTGAGTAATATCTTTATCTTGGATGATCTCAATAGGATAAGTATCTCCTAAATATAAAAAGCTCTCATCATTCACATAGAGCTTTTCCTGCGAGCCATTTATCCTATCCTGCATTTCGTTTACTTTTTCCTGAATCAGAACCCAGTTGTCTTCCAATACCCGGAGCACACTTTCATAAGATGTCCCTTTTGGAGCCTGTACTTCAATTCTCCCATAGCCATCAATCGAAATGCCGATGGAGGTTCTGTTCTTGTACTTGATATCAAATTGTATTGTGTTGCCTAGGTAAGTATGTTCCATGTCGTTTCCCTTATCCTCTAAATGTAATAGCTTATCCTTTTAGAAAGGACTTATAATTCAATTAAGTCTATCTCATTACATACTATAAGACAACGTGAAACCTAAATAGGTGCCTGAACCCGGTGTGTTAAAGCGTTACTGCATTGGGGGTCAGGCACCTTCACGCGAGATTGGGCACCGGCTGATATACCGACGGTGGATAAACTTCAATAACTAGATTAAAAGGTATGGTAGCACGGCAATAGAATCCTAGTTAGTTTTCTCCCCCTATTCCCATCGGAACAGACACCTTGCAAACCTGTCATATTCAAATCCCCTTCTTCATACTTTTACTAGTAAAGGAGGGAGAACATGTTAAATAGAATATCAGATCGGTTTTCGCAGTTCATTCATCGTTATTTGCCTGATGCGTTTGTAATTGCTGTGTTAATGACGTTGTTTGTATTTGTCTTGGCCTTTTTTTCAACACCGGATAATCCAATGGATCTGTTTCAATCGTATGGTAACGGCTTTTGGACTTATTTAGCTTTTACGATGCAAATGGTGCTGCTCCTTATGACAGGAATGGTATTAGCTTCTGTTCCATTTATACGAAGAGGTTTAGAAAATCTATCTGCTAAAGCCAATACTGCACGCAAGGCCTATTTATTTACTTTTTTAATCTCAGCTGCCGCCTATTATATCAACTGGGGGTTAGCAGTCGTAGTAGGAGCAATCGTTGCCCGTGAAGTTGGAAAGCGAAATCAGAATGCGCATTTTCCACTTTTAGTTGCTTGTGCATATGCTCCAACCGTACTGTATACTGCAGGACTATCAAGTTCTATTGGATTAACAATTGCAACCAAAGACCATTTTCTAGCCAACGTAATGGGTGTTATTCCTACTTCTGAAACAATCTTTCATCCTGGAACGATCATAATCTTCTTAACCCTACTCATCACCATACCAATTTTCATCCTACTAATGGCCCCATCAAAAAATGTCATTCCATATACAGCTAAAGGACCAAAGAAACAGATTAAATTTGAGCTTGAAGAAGATAAGAAAACACCTGCTGCTGTCCTAGAGGACACTCCTATTTTAGGGATATTAATTGGTTTAGTAGGTATCGTATATGCTGTTTTACATTTTACAAACAGCCAAGATTTAAACTTAAATATTATTAATATACTATTTTTATCACTCGGCCTTATCTTTCACGGATCACTTGCTCAATATGGAAATGCGTTCAAAGAAGCAGCAAATTCTATTTCTCCTATCATTCTACAATTTCCGTTTTATGCGGGTATCATTGCCCTACTCGGTAGCTCTGGTCTTGCTGCAACTATAATAAACGGAATGACTTCCATTTCAAGCTCTGAAACGTTCGGGGTCTTTACGTATTGGACAGCAGGTCTTGTTAACATCCTAGCACCATCTGGAGGTGGGCAATGGGCACTCCAGGGTCCGTTACAAATACCTGCAGGGATGGAACTTGGTGTAGATCCAGCAGTTGTGGCGATGGCAGTTGGATGGGGAGATGCGTGGACGAATCTAATTCAACCGTTCTGGGCGTTACCTATCTTAAGTATTGTCGGGTTACACATTAGACATATCATGGGCTACTGTATCTTGTTGAGCGTTTGGATTGGAGTTGTAACGACAATATTAATCTATTTTGTGTATTAAGTACGAAGTAAAAAACACACTTAGCTTAAACACCCTAACTTGTAGTAGAAATTGGATCATCAATGTAAAAAGACAAAAGGCATTGCGTAAGCGATGCCTTTCAGTCGTAATTTAGTTTCTTCAACTCAAGCTACCCGTTAATTCAATTAGAAAATGTATTGGCTTTACTTGTTCTTTTTAATACGTGAATGTCTTTTGTCAGCCGCACTTAGAACAAATAAAGAAGCAAACCCCCAGATAAAAGCTTGGATAATCATAGTCATCCAATTATCAATAGGAAAAGAGAGTGATAACAAAAATAAAAGTAATGGACTAAATAACAGTAAAGACAGCCCAATAAAAAATGCCTTCTTTTCAGGTAACGCTTTAATTTTAACTAACATTATTATCACCCCGTTTAATCATAATAGACAAAAGTAATATTAAGCATAATTTTTTTATCAGGATTACAAAGGTTTTTTATTCAACTCATACACTCGTTACTTTAAATACAATCATGCACAAACTAAGCGTTTAATCAAAATATTGTTCTATATTGGACGAGTCAAATCCACTAATTATTTGATAACTAGTCTGATTACTTGTGCTGTAATCGAATATCATTAAATAATTTTCATCATAAACTGTTATTCCCAATTTTCTCTCACCATTTGTTCTTAGTGTTAACCAGTAGGATTCATCAAAATTAATTGACCCCACTTCCTCTTCCTTTAATTCCGCCTAAGAGAAGTGTTTTAGTAATTGCATAATATCATTATCATTTTCAATAAATGCTTCCTTTTCAGCGGAAGACTTAATCATTTCGATAGATGTTATTTCTGGCATTTCAAGTACAACCTCATTAAAAGTTGGCTTACTTCTTAAATTAAATAGATAAAAAGCACCAATAATTACAATTATAGTTGTGATGGTAATTCCTGCAACTTTCTTCAACAACTACTCTCCCTTATTATTTATATTTAATAATACAGTCAAGTCGAGAAATTCTAGTTCCATTTCTGCTTCTGCTTTCGAACGATAAACGGTAATTTTATCATAGGGTTTCAAGTTGTCTTGCCACGTTCCTATATTACTCAGAAAATCTTCTTCGTTTTCAGAAATTATAAAGCACTCTAAATCCCTATTTATATAACAAATTGGTGCGTCACTTTCAGAATCACACTGTTGGTAAACAGTTCCGATAAACCCACCTTTACTATCTTTTGCCATAATATCTACATGTGGAACCGTAAAAAACTCTATATGTGGAATATCATCGTCAAAGATAAATTGAATATCATAATCGCTGGCACATTTTCGATACTCTTCATTTTTGTAGTGAGCACTCATAGGAAAAATTGTTGTCCCTGCTAGTATAACTTCAGTATCTTCTATATTTACACTTATGGCTCCAGTTAATTGTGTTCTATCTAAATAAACTTTTTGCATCTCAACCTCCGTTTAATACTATTTAAAAGTAAATGCTCATTACTTTTGTGATTTCATATTGAATTAACCCGTTTGTTCAATATGGAATTCAACAAAAAAGGTGGTTAATCCTTCTAAGATCAACGAACCCTTTAATTTAATTGAAAACATTACAATGTTTTGATTAAAGTTTATAACTTTTAATATAAAAAAAATAAACAGCGATTCGACAAGTGACAGGCACTTCTATTAAAAAAGGAGCATGTGATTTGTATATCACGTGCTCCTTCCATTTCAATTATTCCTCTCTAAAAAATGATAAACCGCCCCAATCATCCCAGCATTATTCCCTAGCTTTGCTAAAACGATCTCAGTGTCACTATAAAACCCAGGTTGTAAATACTTCTGTACCTCAAGCTTTACTTCCTCTAAGAACAGCTCTCCTCTTCCAGTTAAAGCTCCACCTATAATGACTTTTTCCGGATTAAAAATATACACTAGATTCGCTATTCCTATCGCTAGATGCTTATAAAAATGGGCAACGGCTACTTTGCACGTTTCATCTCCCTGGTCATACCGCTTAAAGATTTCTTTTCCTGTCCAGCTTCGGTATTCCTTGTTTCTTTGTACATATCGTATCAAACCGGTTATCGATGCATTTTTTTCAAAGGGTTCACCTTCAACGAGCATATAACCGCATTCACCTGCTTTACAGGTGTGACCTGAGTAGATTTTGTTGTCAATTACAATCGCTCCACCAATACCTGTACCAATTGTAAGAACGAATAGATTACTAGAATCATGGTTTCCCAGCCACATCTCACCTAGGGCAGCACATTCCACATCATTTCGGACTTCAACAGGTAAATTGAGAGCTTTCGAAACAAGTGCCTTCACTTCAAGACCTGTATAATTGGGAATGGTTTCTCCTGCACCAACAATCGTACCGGTACTACTATCCACCTGGCCGGCAGTGCTAATGGCAATAGCATCAATTGTATGAGTCATAGTTATGTCCTTACTCACAGCAATGAGCTTATTAATAATAGCCATTCCACCCAAATAGGCTTCCGTATCAAGTAATCCTTTCGAAAGGATCTTTCCGGTTTCGTCTACAATCCCATATTTTATATGAGTCCCCCCGATATCAAAGGCTAGAAATTGTCTCATACTCCTTTAATACCCTCCATAAAACCTTTTGTAATCAATTGTGGTCGTGTTATAGCTCCGCCTACAACAATTGACCATGCTCCCAACTCTAGCATTCTACGAGCTTGCTCAGGTGTAGTGATTCTACCCTCTGCTATTACAGGTAGGTTTGTATTCTTACAAAGCTGTTTCACCAGTTCGAAATCAGGTCCTTCTATTTTTGGACTGTCAGCTGTATAACCTGATAGAGTCGTAGATACCATATCAACTCCACAGCCAATTGCATACTCCGCGTCCCCGACTGTTGCAATATCCCCCATCACTAACGTGTTACTATGTTCATGAATATAACGAACCAAGTCTTCTAGCCTTTCTGCATTCGGCCTTTTCCGAATCGTTGCGTCTAGCGCAATGACTTCTGGATTCACTTCAAGTAATTCCTTCACTTCCTTTAAAGTAGGAGTAATAAATACCTCACTATCGCCATACTCTCGTTTGATCAGCCCAATAACTGGTATACCTATTATTTTCTTGATAGCAGCAACATCTGAAGCAGAGTTGCTTCTTATCGCTTTCGCTCCACCTTCTTTAGCCGCTGTAGCCATTTTCGCCATTACAACTGATCCGTGTAATGGTTCATTTTCAAGTGCCTGACAAGAAACAATTAAACTTTTATACACTTTAGTAAAAAAAGGATGAACCACTTCTTCATCTCCTTTTATGATGAATGGACACTACTAAAATAGAACTCTACCTCTAACGTTCCCTATATTTTTGGATGACAGTAAGAATCTTATTATTCAATTCAGTTAAGCTGTCATAGTCCGCCTCTAGCACTGGTAACAACGGTAATCTTGGATTACCGGTCTGTATCCCTCGAAGTGAAAGGATATACTTGCAAGCTCCGTATAACGAAGGATAACTGAGCAGTTTCGTGATGATCGAATTGATTTTAAATTGAAGCTCTTGAGCAACTGCAAGTTTGCCTTCCGTAATCAATTGCTCTAATTGGCAAAATAACTCAGGCATCACTCCATACGTTCCACCAATGCCTCCATCTGCTCCCATCATTCTCCCGCCCAGAAATTGCTCATCCGGACCGTTATAAACTAAAAACTCTTTTCCTGCATTTGCTTTAAATTGTTGAAGCTCAAACACACTTTCTCCTGACATCTTGATTCCAATCACTTTTTCCTGTGCTGCCATTTTCTTAAATAGTTTCTGAGTTAATTGGAACCCTGTTGTTTGCGGAATATGGTAGATAATAAATGGCAGAGATGTGCTATCAATCATTTCCTGCCAATGCTTTTCAACAGCATGCTCAGATAGTCTGTAGTAAATAGCCGGAACAGACGAAACGGCATCAGCCCCAACCATTTCCGCATGTCTGGCAAGTTCAACGCTCTCTTTCGTCGAATTCGCACCCACATGGACGAGGATTGTTAACTCTTCTCCTACCTCCTCCATAACCGCTTCCAGTACCTTCATTCTCTCTTCCCTTGTTTTGAGAATTCCTTCTCCTGAGCTGCCGCAGACGTATAACCCCTTCACACCCGTACCTACATAAGAGCGAGCCAACTGCTTTACTCGTTCCGTACACACTTCACCTTTATCATCATACGCAGAATACATCGCAACAAAAATACCTTTAAAATTGTTCAAATCCCATTTGGTCATAATGTCATCTCATTTCGCTAATCAAAGATTATTTATCCGCACAATTTGTTTTTTAGCCTTTAACCGCACCAAGTGTAATTCCTTGTGTAAAATACTTCTGGAACATGATGAAAATCGTAATCATCGGAATAGACGCAAGTGCTGCTCCAGCCATCAAGACTCCGTAATCAGTCCGATATTCCCCCTGCATCGTTGCTACACCTAACGGCAGGGTCATCATATCTGTCGACCTTGTAATAACAAGCTGGCTAAAGTAATCGTTCCAGCTGGTCATAAACGTAAATATAGCTAACGCACCAAGAGCTGGTTTCAGCATAGGTAGAACAATTGATACAAACGTACGAATATGACCTGCCCCGTCCATTTTTGCAGCCTCTAACAATTCATTTGGTATCGTTTGAGAAAATTGTTTCATAAGGAAAATACCAAATGGCCAGCCAATTGCCGGTAAAATTAATGCGCGATACGTGTCCACCCAGCCTAAATCCGCAAGCATGGTGAACAAAGGAACAAGTATAACCTGTTTCGGTAGAGCCATAGCCGCGATAAGAATCGTAAAAATAAGCTTACGACCTGGGAATACTTTCTTTGCTAGCACGAAGCCCGCTGTCGCACTAACTAGACAAACAGCCACCATTTCACAAAAGGAGATAAAGAAACTATTAAATGTCCATCTCCAAACCGGATTACTAAACAATGTCACCCAATTATCAAGTACTGGTTGTAATGGGAACCATTCTGGAGGTATCGTTGTTGCGACTACCTGTGGTTTGAAGGAGCCTGTTACAATCCAGTAAAATGGAAAGATAAAAAATAGTGCTGACATAATTAAAAGAATAACAGTGATTATATTTATAGGACTTAATTTAATTGGACGCTTTTTTCGTGCTTTAACCTGTTTCTTACGCGAAAGGCTATTCTCTTCATTTATAACTGTTTTCATTTTAGTTCCCCTTTCTAATACTCTACATCACTGCCAAAGTATTTAAATTGAATCACCGAGATAACCCCAATGATCACGGCCAGAACAACACCCATAGCCGAAGCCAATCCGAAATTACCAAGAAGGAAGGCCTGCTCATAGACACCATACATAACAGTCGAGGTACTATAGATTGGACCACCAGATGTAAGTAGTTGTATGAGCGCAAAGATCTGAAACGAATTTATCGTCGTAATCACGATGACATAGAGGTTGGTTGGCATGAGTAACGGCCAAATAATCCTTCGGAAAATTTGCCATGGAGTTGCCCGGTCTATTTGTGCTGCTTCGATATAGGTTGTTGGAATGTTTCCTAACGATGCAATGTAGAGAATAATGGGTTGACCAACAGAAGTTGTAATTAGAATAGCCGTTATCGCCATTAATGCTGTTCTTGTATCACCTAGCCAAGAAATCGGTTCAAACCCCACCAAACCCGTAAGGTAGTTAAGGACACCAAAGTTCGGGTGATAAATCCAACCCCAGACGACTGTCACACTTACGACAGACGTTACAGCAGGCAGATAAAATACTCCTCTAAAGAAGGAGCGAGTAAATTCGCTTCTCTTATAGACAGCGAGAGCAACAAAGAGTGAGAAAACAATGACAATTGGAACAGCAACGGCAACGATAATAACGGTATTTCTCAACGATTTATGGAAGGTTTCATCATGAAGCAGTGTAATATAGTTCTCCAATCCAATAAATTCAAAGCTAGTTAACGTGTATTCAAAGAGACTCATATAGCCCCCTTTTATCATCGGATAGAGGACAAAAACAACGAAAAACGTGAGAGCCGGCAATAAAAACAAATAACTCATAAGCCAATCGTAGTATACGTTTTTCTTTAATTTGTGGACGATTGCTGACATGTTATTCTCCTATTCTATTTTTTTAGTTAAAAGGAGCAGCGTTTATACGCACGCTACTCCCAACTGAAAAGCTACTATTTACTTACTTTCTTGAGCCTTTTTAATCGACGCATTCGCCTTTTCTGCAAATTGGTCCAATGCCTCTTTAGGTGTTTTCGTTCCTAGTAAAGCCTCTTGAAGCGCTGGGAACCAGTGGGTACGAATTTCTGCATAACCGTCAGCAGTAGTCGGAGGATCTGTGATAAATTTACGTGCAAGCTCTGAATACTCATATTCAGACCCTTCGTACACACCTGTAATCGAGTTACGTGCAGATAATCCACCTGTTTGAATAAGGTTTTTCTTACCCCATTCAGGATCATTTACAATGAAATCAATCAGTTTTTTTGAAGCTTCAATTTTTTTCTCATCATCATTATTGAATACGGCCATTCCTCCTAAGAATGGTTCAAGCTTTGGATCTGACCCATCTGGAGTTGGATATGGTAGTAACACATCCTCAAATTCAACTGTTTTATCCGGCGCAAACAATGATTTTAGAACTGCTGAATAGTTGATCGCAAATGCCATTTTCCCTTGTAAAAACAAATCATTATGGTCTCCAGCTTCTAGTGAGGCAGCACCTGGTGCAACCAAGCCTTCCTCAGCCGCTTTCACGACCCATTCAAGTCCTTTTATCCCATTTTCCGAGTTAATGGCAACCTCGCTATTATCTTCATTTAAAAATCTGCTTCCACCTATGTTAGTGATATATCCTCTAGTACCCTGATCCCCTGCAAGACTCTTTGCATAGAAGCCTGACGGGATGATTTCAGGTGCCTTTTCTTTCACTGCACGTAATGCTTTTTCATATTCTGCAACTGTCCATGTTCTGTCTGGTCGGTCTAACGGAAGTAAATCGAGTTCTCCAATATCTTCAAAGATCGTTTTATTAACCGCCATCATAAATGGTCCTGTATTAAATGGATACATAAACACATCATCATCCACCATCGACTGCTTCATGATTGCTGGTGAAATATCATTAACTACGTCATCAGGCATCATGTCATTTAATGGTGCCAGCAACCCTTTTTTCGCCCAATCTATGATTCTACCAGGAGCATCGTAGATCATATCAGGTGCTGTGTTTGATGCAATTGCCAAGTTAAGCTTTTCCGTACCACCCTCGAAGCTGAGCATCTCAAGATTCACTTTAATATCTGGATGTTTCTCATTAAATGCTTCAATAATCTGCTTTTCATACTTACCTAATTCTCCATCTAATGCTTGGAAGTTTGGAAATGTCCACCATGTAATTTCAACCGAAGCAGAATTATCTCCCTTATCCTTACCTGGATCTTCATTCGAATTTGTTTCTGAAGACTTGTCACTACACCCAATTAAAAACATAGATACTGCTAGAATGAGTGTCAGTAGCATGATGAGTCTCTTTTTCATACCTACCATTTCATTTCCCCCTTTTATCCTTCGTTATCTTGCGTGGTAACTCTTAGGTTTTACTATAAAGGCATTCGAAAGCGCTAACAATCCCAAGGAATTTACATTCATACACCTATTTTGACATGTGGTAAACACTCTACTATTTTTTGAATAACTCTGATTCTTCTACTAGGGTTCCATCTTTCCGCAAGTATAGAAGCCCTCCCTGGTGAACACATATCCCATTCTTTTTACATTCATGGTCTATTTCTTACTTTTACACGGGAAATGACGGTTCTATCAAAATCTTTCTGTATAGTTTTCTGAACTTTTAGTATAATGCTAATGACATAGATAGAACAGAGTCATCAACAATTAAATCTATGGGGGGATTTGATGTACAAATTGATGATTACAGAGGACGAACCTCTAGTACGGGCTGGATTAAAACAATACTTCGATTGGGAGTCACTTGGAGTTTGTGCAATTGTAGAAGCAGAAAACGGCAAAGAGGGAATGGAAGTCGCACTCCGCGAACGTCCTGATTTGGTGATTACAGATATTCGCATGCCTGAAATGGATGGACTTGAAATGATTGAAAAGCTGCGCGAAGAATTACCCGATACCGTGTTTATTGTGTTAACTGGATACAGTGAGTTTTCATACGCACAGAAGGCAATTCGATATGGTGGGGTTCACGATTATTTAGTCAAACCATTAGAATATGAAGAAAGCCTCACTGCTGTCACCAACTGTATAAAGAAACTGGAACAAAGGAAACTTGATGCAAATCAGACTAAGAATGAAAGTTCTATACCTGTTGATACTACTGACCTGAACGACTTCCAACTTTTCAACAAGATTGAAACCTTCATTAGAGAGAATATAGATCAAGAGCTAACTCTTAACACCGTTGCCGAACATTTCTTTTATAACCCCTCCTATTTAAGTAGATTGTTTAAAACCAAATTAAATAAAAATTATATGACATTTGTATCTGAAATTAGAGTTCAATTCGCGAAAGAATGTTTAAGTCAATCTAGGTATTCCGTGACAGATGTATCCAAATTGTGTGGATACAAAAGCTATAAACATTTTGTGAAAATTTTTAAAAGCGTCAGCCAACTGACACCAACCGAATACCGAAAAAAAATAAGGATGTAAAAATATGAGTAAATTAGATTGGATCTTTCAAACTCTAAACCTAAAGCGGATTAATCAGCAGATTTTTGTATTAATGGTCATAACAATCACCATTCCGCTCTTAATTATCTCTGCTATTATCTACTATTATTCAGTTCAATCCGTGAAAAATGAATATAAAAACAGCTCCAATCTAATTCTTAATAATCTATCATTCAATATTGACCAGTACCTCCATAGTATTGAGCAAGGAACATTAACTGCCTTAATGGATGTTGAACTCCAGGACGCCCTTTCGAATTGGTCAAGCAACGGATCCAAAGAGATTGATTTTGAAAGTATTAAATTTGAAAATGCGATTGAGCATTTTAACAATACCATTGAAATCACCATTAAAAATGTGGATAGCGTCCGTATTTACGTTGGTAATCAGGTCTTTTATTCAACACTTATAAAAAGAGAAGAGTTTAGTAGTGGTGATGTAACTAATGAAGAATGGTATAAAGAAACACTAAAACGAAAGGGAGCAATTGTTTTACTTGGAACTCACATACCGTTTCACCGCGAAAGTGCAAGTGAACCTGTGCTCTCGATTGCAAGAGTCATTAATAAGAAAGGGTCAAGAGATCCATTAGGAATATTGTTGATTGACCTCCGTCAAGATTCCTTACGTGAAATCTTAAACCTTTCTGAAAATCATAACCGGAACTTTTTTATCATTGATCGTAATGGAAACGTTATCTATGATTCTATTAACCCTCTCGTTAGCTCAGAAACGGAACTGGATTCAACTAATAAACAATCGCTTGCCACTGTATTACATAATGAACAAGGCAGTTATTACGCTCCCATTGATGGAAAAAAATCATTTATTAATTATGTAACCTCTTCCTACTCTGGTTGGAAAATCGTTCAGTATACAGATGAAAAAGAAATCACGAAACATGCGGATATGCTCAGGTATATCACCTTAGGTTCTGCGTTTTGTTCCCTAGTAACAGCACTTGTATTTATGTTACTTTTGTCCTCCCGTATCACTCGTCCGATCAATTTTTTACGAAAACAGGTTGAATTAGTAGGAAAAGGAATGTTCAATGTTAACCTCAAAACAACTAGACAGGATGAGTTTGGAGTTCTGTATCGAGGAATTAGTAAGATGGTAAAAGATATACAGGACTATATTGAAAGAGCCTCGATTCTAAAAGCGCAGCAAAAGATTTCACAATATCGTGCACTTAAAAGTCAAATCAATCCGCATTTTCTGGCTAATGCACTTGAAACGATTCAAATGAAGGCTGTGTTGAATAAACAACGTGAAATAAGTGAAATGATTGGAATACTCGGTCGCTTGTTTCGGAGTCATATTCAAACCGGTAAGGAAACTGTCACCTTAGAGGAAGAGTTAAATCATAGCCGTCTTTACGTGAAGGTTCAACAAATGAGGTTTGGAGATAAAATTCAATACATCGAAAACCTGGCGCCACATAGTGGGTCCGTCAGATTGCTGCACTTCTCCCTTCAACCCTTAATTGAAAATAGTATTGTTCATGGTATTGAACGCAAAAGTGGTCCCGGGATTCTCGAAGTCTCAACCGCTTATTCTGAAAATGACCTACTCATAATGGTCCGCGATAACGGAGTTGGCATGGATGAAACTCAGCTTCAACAACTACGAAATCAACTAGCTGAAAACAGAGACACAATGATTGCACCACATATCGGAATAAAAAATGTCCATGACCAAATTCGGTATTTCTTTGGAAACCAATATGGACTTGAAATCACTAGTGCCTTGGGTGAAGGTACAACCGTAACCATGAGAATTCCAATCTATTAATTGATGAATACTTGCCCTTCTCATACGGAATGGCGTGTTTTTTTTCTTTTTTACTTCGCTCCCTTCTTTTTCAAAGGAAGCTTGTCATAATCCTCCCACACAAAAAATACTATATACAAAGCGAGTATGAGTAATGTGAGGGGGAGTACGATGTCAGATAATAGTTTCGCCGCACCTTGGCATCAGGAAGGAACACGTATTTCGAAGGCTGATGGAGATTCACTGGATCGATTACTGGAATTTAATGAAAAGCATAATAGAAAAAAGACACAGCACAGATTTTTCTTATATGCGTTGATTGGATATGCACTCTACACACTGATCAAGTATTTCTTATACACTCCAGCTGCTTTTAGTAATGTCGCAATTGTCGATACATTGTTTACGAATAAAAATATTGTTAGAGACGTATTTATTGGGGGCGTTCTGTATTTCACATCTAAATTCACTTTTGATTTAAAAGAAAAAGCAAAAGATGAATACCATTCTCTTAGAAGTGAAATCGTTGATTTATCAAATAAGGAATGGGTTAAAAAGTATGATGATCAGACAAATCGAGAAATCTATGAATATGTGAAAAAACATGATGTGAAGATTAATCATAAAACAAAATAGAAAGGTGCCTGATCGTAGGTGTGTTAAAGCGGACTGGTACTCATAAAACCACTCTATGCCTATTTAGGCGTTGAGTGGTTTTTGTTTTTGTGAAGTTCGCTTTTAGTGGCTTCTTCCCGCTGGAAGTATTTTCCTCCTAGTCGTTTCGTCCCTCCCTCCCCTTTTTTGACCGTAAATAAGCGTTTCGTCCTACAGATATCTAAGGACTCCTACACTTATTTGAATTTTAAAAATACTATAAGATGGTGTATGATCCACTATTAATCTAGTAAGAGGAGGCATTACATGAAAAAACTAGTTTTATCAGTCGGCCTTACCACAACACTCGCATTTGGGGCCATTGCAACACCTGTCGTATTCGCAAAACCAGCAGAAGTAAAGCAATCTCAGCATGAACTATTCTTTGATCACAAGGTAATCAATCAACTGAATGTAGACAATATTTATAACAACATCGCACATCTTTCTGAAACACCGCGTGTCGCTGGGACAGAAGCAGAACACAACGCTGTTCAATACATAAAAGAGCAATTTGAATCCTATGGATATGAAACAGAAATTCAGCCATTCACCTTCTATGGCTATACTCCTCCAAGTTCCATCGGACTTACTGTTGATGGCTATAATGGTGATCTCAGCCCAAGTTCGTTCACATATACAGTGAACGGGGATGTTACAGGGGAACTCGTTTATGCAGGATTAGGAACCCAGGAAGAGCTTCAAGATACTGATTTATCTGGAAAAATCGCGCTAATCAAACGTGGGGATATTTCGTTTGCAGAGAAGGTATTAAATGCTGCTGAAAAAGGAGCATTGGGAGTTATTATCTTCAATAACACTTCAGGCGCTCTCAATGGAACACTTGGAGAAGCAAATAATGATTATGTACCAGCAGTCGCTCTTACGAAAACTGAAGGAGATGCGCTGTATGAGGCGTTAGCAAGTGGACAGGCTCTTCAAGCTAATCTGCAGGTTGAAGGTGCTAGAGCTGGTGAGAGTATTTCACATAACGTCATTGCAACAAAGAAACCTACAAATAAAAACAAAGATACAAATGATATCATCGTGGTCGGATCTCACCATGATTCTGTAGCCGGTGCACCAGGGGCAAATGATGATGCATCTGGAACAGCAATGACTCTTGAGTTAGCCCGTGCATTCAAGTACGTACCTACCGACACAGAAATCAGATTTGTCACTTTTGGTGCCGAAGAACTTGGACTACTTGGTTCAGCACATTATGTAGCAAATCTTCCAGAAGATGAACTAAATCGCATTATTGCAAACTTTAACTTAGACATGGTTGGAAGCCGCGATGCTGGTAATCTAGCAATGGCAACACTTGATGGAAAACCAAATCTCGTTACAGAGCTTGCACAGGCGTCAAGCACAAGATTAAATGGCGAGCCTACTCCATATTACTCTGGCGGTAGAAGTGACCATGTTCCATTCGCTGAAGCAGGAATTCCAGCAGCATTATTCATCCACAGTCCTTCTGAGCCTTGGTATCATACACCAGAAGATTCCCTTGATAAAATTAGCAAAGAAAAACTTCAGGATGTTGCTGAAATTGTTGGCTCTGCCATCTACGAACAAGCCCGCTTTGATAACATGGGACCAAAACCTAAAAAAGGACCAAAAGTAAAAGCAGACCCTGAGCTCTATCATGAGCAGGCAATAAAATAGAAGAAATAAGACTTTGCAATGGACATCTGTTGCAAAGTCTTTTTTAATGTAACGCGCGTTAGGAAATTACATGAATAATCTAGTGCAATGAAAAATATATAAACAATAAGATGTCCCATTATGTAACGATAAGGTGCTGATCGTTTGTATCGAAATAAAAATGTGAATTTAATAAAAGCTGCCTGACCCCAGTTGTGTTAAACCGTTACTGCATTGGGTCAGGTACTTCACGAGCAAGGTTTTGTTGTAATCAATAAACTTTTAGCTCACTATTCTTCCTCCTGAACATACTCTCTGTTTGCAATACGGAGGGTTTCTTCTACACCTTAAAGAGAAAAACGGTCCGCACTTCCAGCTAACTTTTTTGGTAATACTACTTCTTCTTCTTTTATTAGCCGTTTCTTTTCTGGTTTTATTACAACTTCATCATCCTCTTCAAGAAAGTAATAGCAGGTTCAACTTCAATTCCTGGCTTTCTACGGGCTCGAATAACTCCTTTTAAATCTTCATAATCACTGCGTGTAATATTAAAATGTTTTTTTAGTGACATATCGATCCCTTACTTCGGCTATTTTTCTAACTATAAAATTAACCTAGTAAGTGACAGGCACCTTAATTAAGAACTTTTTAACATTATTTCCAAACTAGTTACAAACAAGGTTATAATGATACTAAATGTGATACTATAATATAAAGAGGTGTAAAAGTGGCTAGTGTTGAAAAAATTATAGAAAAAATGAAAACTCAACCTAGAGGAATACGATACCCAGACGCAGCAAAGGTTCTTAATCATTTTGGTTACATATTGGTGAGAAAAAAAGGTTCGCACAGGCATTTCCGAAATGATGCAGGTGATATAGTTGTATTAAAGGAAGAAAGTCCATTAAAAATCTCTTATACCGAAGATATTTTGAGAAGAATTAACGAAATTTAAGGAGTGTGTGTGAGTCATGTCCAATGTTAAATCTAAAGATATTAATTATTATATGTCTCTTGATTATACAGTAGTAATAAATAAGGTCAAAGAAGAAGATATACCATATTATTATGGGAAAATTGCCGAATTAGATGGATGTCACACTACTGCTGACACAGTAGAAAAACTTTTAACAGAACTTGAAGAAGTGAAAAAAGATTACATTGAAATAAAATTGGAATATGGAGACCCAATTCCGGAACCAAATGAAATGCCTAGTGGCAAAATCGTTCTAAGAATGCCCAAAACACTTCATTGGAGATTAGCTGGGGAGGCTAAACAAGAAGGTGTTTCGTTAAATCAATATATGATTTACAAACTTAGTCAATCTATCGGAGAAGCAGAAACAGAAGAAAAATAATTCATTTAGACCGGTTGTTGGCGGTCTTTTACATATTTTGAATTCGGCGAAGACGCTTCCAATATATTTCTCATATATACTCTAGAAAGGGTTCTTAATACACCATACAACATAACAATTAGCAGAGTGACTACAGGTATTGTCACTCCGCTAATTACAGTGATATTTTGGAAGTTAAATTAATTGTAAAATACAAATACAGATTGATATAACAAAAAAAAGAATGCTAAAACCTGTCCGATTCAGCACTACTTTTGTAATGTTTTTTCTGATTTTCTCCACAAAAACAAAACTAATTACCCTTTGAACCGCCGTCTACTTAATCTACATCTACGATCATAATATTAAGTATATCCACATCTCCTATATCCCACCACTGCTCATATGCGGCTTCAATTTCTGGGACAAGTCTAAGATATTTTATTTGTTTTGGAGTCGGTTCGTATTCTATCATGTCTTCATCTCTACATAAACCGTATTCATCTAAATATACTAACAAGTCATATCTATTTTCAAATTTTAACAGCAATGCGTCATAGATATCCTCAAAATTATTATTCAACTCACTTGTTAATTTAAACGATGGCTGCAGGTCTTGATGATATTTGTATATATAGCTCATCGCTTCGAAGCTTTCATCAAAATCGATCAAGCAGTAGATGTTATTGTGAATTGTAAAGAACATATACTCCCTAGTATCAGTCATTACAACACTTCGTATCTTTAGTATTCTCCTGAAATTGAATGATGGTTTTATGGTAGGAACCTCTTCTTTTTGATTTCCTTTTCGCTTACAATCCTTACAGATGTGCTGTCGGTGACCCTTACCGCTAAACTTTTCGTTGGCGCGGTCACGTCCACATTTAAAACAATAATGTCCTCGTTTTTTCTTCCCCATTAAAATCCCCTATATAATTCTATTATTCTTCCTCATCCTGTACCCAGCAAATGTTATAGTATATTTCAATCAAAGCTTCATTATAGCCCCAATCTCCTTCTTCAGACATTGAAACACAAGAATAAAGACGTTCTTTTAATAAATTATAGAGCTCTTCATTATTCTCACATTCCTCAGCAACTTTATCATACATAAAAACCATACTATTGTAGAATTGAGTCTCCATTACTCCAAATTCTCTTGAAAATTCTGTTCCCAATTCTACGTAAAGTAGCATCAAATCAGCAACTAAGGAGGAATTACCAGTTGATTTTTTAAAATCAGAAATAGCTTGCTTCGCTTCTGATAATCTTAGTTTAGGTAATCCACGATCAGGATAAAATTCGTCCTGTATCTTCTTTTTTGCCTTATTATACAATTCTAACGCTACCTCTTCTCCACCGAACTTACTAGAAAGATAGTCCTTTACATCTGAATTTAGCTTATATAAATCAGCAACTAGTTGAATGAGTTCTTTTTGTTCTAGTTGTTTGAGAGATTTTTTTAGCTCTGTAATGTTTAATTTAGACATTTTAAGTATAATTCTCCTTGTTACCTAGGCTTTTTTCTATTTGCAATTTTACCATAATTATAAGTATAAAATATTAATATATAAGATTTACACACTATGAATAATTTAAGAAAAAGATCAATATATAAACTATAAGATGTCCCATTATGTAACGATAAGGTGCTGATCGTTTGTATCGAAATAAAAATGTGAATTCCGTCATCTTTTTGCTATTTATCTTACTTCTTGTTCTAATTGTTCATGTGATTATTCATGTGAAAGTGTATATCGTGTACGGTGCTAGTCTCGGTTCTATTTTTATGATTGGCCTCATTATCTTCCTTATTCTTTTACTTTATTTTAAAACGTAAAGAAATTTTCTTAGGACAGCAAGTATCTGCTGTTCTTTTATTTGTATTTACTTTCCATTTAAAATAAACCTTTCGACGTATTGCTGAATACCCCTTTCATGCTTCATAGTAAAACTTCAGAGCACATCTTGTTAATTGAACTTCCTTCCTCTTTTAGTGTAAACTCTCTTTACATAAACGACTTCATATTGTGAGGTAGCTGAAATTCTATAGAAAGCTGTTCAAGAATATGTCTATAAGGTACTTGATTTTTAAAAGGAGAAGATTTGATGAAGCGTATTATACAAAATTTTGTCAAAGGGATACTAACGGTTGTTCCCATTATCCTAGTTATCTATGTCGTTTTTAAGGTATTCATGTTTTTAGATGGATTGCTTGGAGGGTTCTTAAAACCGTATTTACGTGAGGATTATATACCTGGGATTGGAATACTTGCTACTCTTGTCCTAATTACAATTTTGGGATGGTTGAGTACGAAGTTTTTCACGGGTACAATTATTCGAGTCCTTGACAGAATTCTAGAAAGAATTCCACTTGTTAAAACACTATACTCTGTTAGTAAGGACACTATTCATTCCTTCGTTGGTGAAAAAAAGTCATTTTCAAAGGTGGCACTTGTGACACTGCCAGGAACAGAGATGAAGGTTGTTGCGTTTATTACAACTGAAGATTTAGGAAGCTTTTACGACCCATTGAAGGATCATGTCGCTGTCTATGTGCAGCAAACCTTCCAAATTGCAGGTTTTACAGTTTTGATCCCTAAAGACCAGGTTGAAATCATTGATGTGAAGCCTGAGGATGCGATGAAGTTTATCTTGTCTGGTGGGATGACTTCTAAGGCGGAATAGATTCCAGTAATTTATTAAATCCTGTTTTCTGGTCTAGATGTTACTTAATAATATAGGAGTCTAAACAAAGGAATTCGTATTATTGAAAATTATATTATATTTTCATAACTTTGCTCTTTATTCCCTTTTTCGAACTTCACTATAAAGTAACTATATAAGGAAGCGAGCATTTGTTGAAAGAGCATCGCAATGACAACAGGTACTGCTGTTTGTGGTGGAAAAAAGGAAACGGCAATTACTACACCAGCACCGATATTCCTCATACCACCAGTGAAGATAAGACAGACTAGATTTTGTTGTTCAAATTTTAAAAGTTTCCCTATCAAATACGCAAATAAGTACCCACTAAAAGCAATACAAAATACAACAACTGCAATTGCCAGTAGTTTTAGATTTACTTCCCGTAAATATGGGGCTATTTCAGCACTATTGATAACTACGACAAAGACGATTCCGAGCTTAGAGACTGGAGACAGCCACGTTGAAAATGTTGTCCTAGTTTCGCTTTTCATAATATGATTGACCACCATTCCTAATATGGAAGGGATGACGATCATGAAAAATAGACCTTTCATCATATTTAAAATGTCTATTTCAACATTGGCACCAACAAAAATAGTCATACTGGCTGGCACAATAAATGGTGACAACATCGTGTCTATAATAATCACAGATAGCGTAAGAGCTGTATTCCCTTTTCGCATGGCAACCCAGATAAAACTAGTAATCCCAGTTGGTATTACAACCCCGAGAATAAATCCAGTTACCGTAAGACTATCTTCAGGAAATGTTATATGACCTACTATCCAAGCCCATGTAGGCATTAATATATGTAAAATAAAAAGAGCAACAAGTATTGGAAATGGATGTGAAATAGTATGTTGCAGAGATTTGAAGGAGGAATTGATTGCTCCAGAAAAGGTCATGATGGCGAAAACCCATGGAACAATCACATCGAGAGATAGAAGGAATGTACTTAGTAATACTCCGGTTACCACGCTTGCTGGGGTCAAGAAAGGTAACCATTTTTCTAATTGTTTGTTTAAAGTTGTTAACATCCTTATTCCTCCTAAATCCCACAATATAAACAAATAATAAGCCGTTAACAGTAAGAACCTGTTAATCAGCTTATTACTTATCCATTAAATTTTAAGCTTTTAGTAAATTTGTAAGTTCAGAAATATCTTCTAATTGATCTACTTTGAAAATTTTATCCCAAATGGATTCTGCATGGTCACTTGAAAATAAATCTGTTGTTAATGACATGAATTTTTCTTTTAGTTCTTCATCTGAAACAGGATTTTCAGGCTCACCCTTTGGTAAATCGTATCTAGCCACAAGCACATCTTTTTTCTTTGTTGTAATCTCAATAATACTAGGCCATTTTTCATCATATAAAGCATCTAGTTCTTGATCTGCTAAAACTTCAACCTTTGATGCTAGCTCTATTAGTCTAAGATTTTTAATCTGTTCTTGAGAATATTCATCTCTCCATGCACGGCCATACGTAAGAGCAACGGCAATTGTATATGGAGCACTATATTTTGCTGCAGGTATTGAAGTTGGACATTTCTCTGTACCGCGAGCACCTACAACAAATGTACGATGTGTGATTTTCTCAATGTCTTCAGGAACTAAATTATGCTTTTCTCTTAACTCTAACACTGCATCAATTGCTGTATGATGTTGTCTGCAGCATGCATAAGGCTTAATACCAGTATTCATAATTTCAAAGCCATCTGATAGTCCATTATAAATACGATCACCATCAAATTTATTTGCCACAGTTTTATAATATCCGAAGTCTCCTTCCATGGCTGATTCTGGTCCATCAAAGCCTACATCAGATAATAAGGTTGCGTAAATTCCCGAATAATTTGCCCAGCCCATAATCGTATCCTTTGCAGGTGCCCCTAAGCGGAACGATTCAAATGGTGCAAGTGGTCCAATATACGAAGCTGTTCCTAATGCACCTGCTGTTTTTTCAACATTAAAATTAAGAAGCTTTGCTGTCGCTGCAGTTGCTCCAAAGATTCCTAATGTTCCAGGAGCTAGATACGTACGATCAACATAAATAGACGGGCTCACCGCTAGACCTACTCGAATCTCAACATCATAGCCAAGTACTGTTGCCAGCAATAGATCTTTACCGCTAAGCCCATGTTCTTCACATAATGCAAGGGCAGCAGGAATAACTGTTACACCAGGGTGAGTATGTGATGTACGATGTACATCATCTAATTCCATATGGAATGTCATGGTTCCATTTGCCAATGCAGCAAACTCAGGGGTCGTTGAAACGTTAGACCCCCAAAGAGTTGTTTTACCAGAACCACCTTTATTTAATGAGAACTCAGTAATTTTCTTCCCAGCAATGCTAGTTGAACCAGATAATCCTATCCCAATTACATCTGCGATTCTTCGTTTTGCTTCATGTATAACTTCAGCTGGTAAATCTTCAAAACGGGTATTAGCTACCTTTTGGGCTAATGCTAATGTTTGGGATTTCTTTGTTTCAGTTTTCACTGTACAACCTCCTTAGACGCTGCACGCTGTAATTCATCATATTTATATTTGGCACGAGCCTCTGTTAAGCTACTGCCATTCTTGATTTCATTAATGATACCTTGTTCTGCTTCTTCAATTTCGTTTGCAATAATTAGAACTTCTTCAGCACGATTGTGCGGGATAACCAACACTCCACTTTCGTCACCCATTACAAGATCTCGTGGACGTACTTGGACATTAGCTAAAGAAACGGTTTCATTTACGGAATGGACCATAACACGGTCCTTACCTGTTACCATAAAATGTCCACGTGTAAACATCGGATAGCCCATGCTACGAATTCCATCAACATCGCGACAAACACCATTAATTGCTGTTCCAGATATTCCTTTATTTGTAGCCACATATGTTAAGATGTCGCCCCAAACCGTGCAATCTGTACGTCCTTCATTGTCTAATACAATTACATCTCCCATCTCTACGTCATCTATAAAGTTACCAACAGTTCCCTTATCCTCTCCGATTGGAACATATTTAACAGTGTAAGCTGGACCTACCATTTTTTTACCTAAAACGATTGGTGTTATGCCTTCGCAACCACCACGTATCTTTAACTTATCAAGCGCATCAGAAACAGTAGGAGTCGATAGTTTCATAAACTCTTGAACTAATTCTCTAGTAGCCATAGACATTTTCAAATCCTCCATTCACATTTACGTATGTTATTGTTAACGAGTCACTTCAGTTTGTTCATCACTAACAGAGCTTTGTTTACCTTTTGTCACAATCACTTCTCCTAAATCAGCATCTACTTCGATATAATCACCTGTTGAAATGACAACCGTTGGATCTTGGTCACAACCAGCGACAACTGGAATATTTCCAATAATCGCGCCAATTGTCGTAACAGATTCTGGTGATACTTGAATAAAAGCTAATGGAGCTGTACCACGCTCTGCCATATCGTAAATTTTATAAGAGCCTCCAGTAGAACCCTTTCCTGTTGTAAATACTAAAATCTTTCCTGCAATATTTTTGCCCTCGAGCTGGTGACCAGGTTCAGTTACAATACCTGTTAAATTATCAACACCACCGTTAAAACTTATTGCTTCACTTGCTACAATTGCTTCTCCTTTTGCATTTCCTTTTACAATCTTACGTCCTTTTAAAACGATTTTTTCATTTGTCATTTACCTTACCCCCAAGTTCCTGTGATAGCAGCCTTCATGACCTTCTCTAAATTCCCAAAATGAGCAGGTAACCCAAACATACCTGGTGCATAGAATGCCATTTTCGCAGAATTAGTAGTAAGGGTTTTATAGCCTTTCTCAGGTGCAAATTGTCTTGTTCTCGCTAAAAATGGGCATGTTTCTCTAATTACTGTACCACCTGCTTCTTCAATTGCTTGCACATATCCTACTCTTGCTGCCATGGCATACATCGCTTGTGATGTTGTCACCCATAATGTTACATCTGGATGGACTACTTTTCCTTCTAGCGCTTCAGCTACAGCTTTAATTTCCTCTACGCTTGCATTCGGACAACCGATTTGAATCCAATCTACGTGGTCTGTAGGTTCTTTATCTAGCTCAGCTACTGCCTTTTGTTTCTCTGCTTCCGTAAACACTAGAACTTTCTCAGGCTCGTTTCCACCAAATGCCGCTTCTAAGGTTGGAGCTTCAGGTGTAATTCCAACAGAATGAAACATACTTACTGATCCAGAGGATGCTAACGCAGCACTAAGAGCTTTTTGTTCGTCTAATGTTGGAGACTTTGGCATCCCTTCAAAAACAGGAGTATCTTGACCTACCTGCTTTCCGACGAAATAACCAAGTGTTCCATAATCCGTCATATCATTTAATTCTGCTTCAAGTTTTACTAATACCTTCCCATAACGATTTTCTGTTAAATGGAATCCGTATAATGGTGTTCTACCAGTTAGTGATGATGCGAGAGCACTTGGACCGCCTTCACGATTTGTTCTTGCTCCGAATACTGAGTTTGCATATACAACCGCGGAAGATTCCCCCCATGCAAGATGCTCTCCAAATCGTGGTGTATTTCCTACCAGGTAAGGTGTACATGTATTACAAGCATTTGCACCCATGCTTTTATATGAATCTGAAAGTCTATTTTGTAGAGCTGTATCTTCTTCATCTATCCCTATTTCTCTCCATTTATCTGGGTCGATTGCGGTAGGATTCGTTGTTACTTTTGTAACGAATTTTGCACCTTGCTTCGAAATATTTTCAACAAATTTAGTCCCTGCATCACCTGCTACAACAATAGATGATCCAGCCATATGAACACTATTTACTTCAATTAAGCGCTCTGCACCGAAACTTTCACCAAGAGCTACTAATATCTCCATTGCCTTTTGGACGGAAGGTCCTTTATCACCGTGTAACATAGCTTTTTCTTCATCAGTTAAAAACATCATTTTGCCTCCTTTTCCTTACATTCTTATTTTTTTTCGAGCATCTTATCATAGCCTGATTGACGGTCAACTTCGGAAAAAGGAATACCCGCCTTCAACAAGCGCACAATCTCTAATTCACGATCAAAAATTTCCTTACTTATTCGGAGAACTTCTTCTGCATGTTCAAGCGGAATGACTACAACCCCATTTACATCAGCCATAATAATGTCGACTGGTCGAACCTGTGCACCTGCAACTTGAATTGTACAGTTAAACCCACCTTGAACATTTCTTCCTCTTGCAGTGAATGGAACCGTTCCTTTAGCATAGACAGGAAACTTAATTTCACTAATAATATCAATATCTCGAGCTGCACCATCAATAATGACTCCAGACACACCAATTTGCTGAGCAGCAAAGGCTAAAATCTCGCCCCAACAGTTTTGATCTGTACGACCACCATTATCAATTACAATGATATCGCCCGGTTCAGCAGCATCTAATGCATCAGCTCCCATATGCCCCTTTGGTACATCTGGTCCATATGGAATAACCTTCATCGTAATGGCTGGACCTACAATTTTTTCGCAATCATATAAAGGACGAATTCCGCAAACACCACTTTTTAATCCGAGTTTATCTAGTGCGTCCGAAACATTTGGTGTGGACACTTCCTTAAAACCTTCAATTAATTCCTTAGACGGTCGTTTAAGCACTTGACTCATCGTTTTTCCTCCTTTATTTTTCGTTCCTCGATGATGCAACCCTTTTGTTCAAGAGCCTTATCATAACCCATGAAATGGAAAAAAGATTCACCATTACGGATCCGTTTCATGTATTCAGCTTCCTTTGCCTCACGTTCTTTAGCTTTCTGTATTACTGTTTATGCTTCTTCTAGCGGAATAATTACGACACCGTCTTCATCACCCAGTACAATGTCGCCCGGATTCACCACCGTATCACCGATTGAAATTGTATGGTTGATATAGCCTAAGGAGTCCTTTGCTGTACCTTTTATGCTGACTGATTTACAAAAAACAGGGAAGTTTAGTTCTTTAATTGCTAACGAATCTCGTATAGAACCATTTGTGACAAGCCCTCCAAGATTTTTCACCTTGGCCTGAACCGTTGTTACCTCACCCCATGGGCCTGCCTCTGAAAGCTGTCCTAGATCTGCAACGATTACATCATTCGCTTGAGCCATATCAAGAGCTTTTAATAACATTAAGTTATCTGCTGCGTGACCCCTCAATGTAAGGGCCGATCCACAAAGGCGCATCCCCGAATATAAAGGCTTAATCGATGAATGAACTGCACCTCTCTTACCCATGACTTCATGAACAGTAGCTGTTGATTGTGTAGCAAAATCTTTGATTAAGTCTGGATGAGGTCTCTTTATATTTGTATAAATATGTACCATCTTCCCACCCCCTTCGAATTTTTATATTTAAAGTTTCTTAGATTGGCCATCTTCCTTACTCGGTTTCAGTTTATTAATTCCTTTCGTTAATAAAGGAAAAACAAGAACAAGAATAGTTAACACTAAGAAAGTTGCACTTATAGGTCGAGTAAAGAAAGTTAGGAAATCACCTTCAGATAAGACAAGCGAGCGACGTAGATTCTGTTCCACGAGAGGACCGAGTATCAATCCCAAGACTAGGGGAGCTGCCGGTATGTCAGCCTTATTAAATAGAAAACCAACAATACCAAACACGATTAAGACTCCAAGATCAAAAAATGAGTTTCGAATAGAGTAAGTCCCTACAGCACAAAGAATTAAAATAGTAGGAAGTAAAATTCCCATTGGGGTAGTCATTACCTTGCTGACAACTCTTGCTCCTAGTAAACCTATAGCCAAGAATGCAAAATTTGAAAGTAATAAGAGAATAAAAATCATGGAGACAATATCTGGGTTGTTTTGAAAAAGTAAGGGGCCAGGTTGTAACCCATGTAATACGAGAGCACCTATTAAAATTGCTGTAATTGCATCACCTGGAATACCAAGAGTTAACATCGGAATCATCGCACCACCAGTTGTTGCATTATTCGCGGACTCAGGTGCAGAGACCCCTTTCAGATAGCCTGTTCCAAACTTTTCAGGATTACGTGAAATTCTTTTTTCGAATCCATAAGCAATGATTCCGGCAATCGTTCCTCCCGCAGCTGGGATGGCACCAATAAAACTTCCAATAATAGAACCTCTAAATATCGTAGGAGTATTTTCTTTAATTTCTTCTTTTGACGGAATAATTTTACCGATTTGTTTTGTTGTTTTTACCCCATTTAATGACGAAAAAGCAACTATTAAGATCTCACCAAGACCAAATATTCCAATCAGTACTGGCAAGAGCTCAACTCCACTTAATAAATCCGCACTGCCTGCAGTAAATCTTTCAAACCCTGTCATTGGGTCCATTCCTACAGTAGCAATCAGTAAACCAAGGCATCCTGATAATAAGCCTTTTATCATTGAACCATTACTAATAAATGCAATAATTCCGAGACCGAATAAGGCTACAGCAAAGTATTCTTGTGCACTAAAATTAAGTGCAACTCTTGCGATGGAAGGAGCAAAAATCGAGAGAATCACAGCACTAATTAACCCACCAATAAATGATGCAATCGTCGCCATTCCAATCGCTTTGCCCGCTTCACCTTTCTGTCCTAATGGATAACCGTCTAATGCAGTCATCATTGAAGAAGGTGTACCAGGAATATTTGCTAATACAGCAGTCATTGAACCACCATAGACTCCGCCACTAAAAACTCCTAATAATAAAGCAAAAGACATTTCAGCACTCATTCCAAAGGTGAGTGGTGTCATGACCGCAACCCCCATAGTTGCTGTTAATCCTGGCAGAGCGCCAATAATGACGCCTGCCAAAGTACCGATTAACAACATCATGATAACCTCAGGAACAAATACATTTGATAAACCTGCTGTGTATAAATCAAATGGAGACATGTGATTCCCTCCTAGAACTTAGATAAATATACCTTCTGGTAGTGGAACTCTAAGAAGTATTTTAAATCCGACATAAATTAATGTTGTTATAATACTAGAAACAAGTAACGCTCTCACTTTACTCGTTTTTAATGTAATCATGGCAGTACATAGGATAATTAGAGTAGTAAACACAAATCCAAGGTGTTCTAAGATTAATGAATAAACAATAATTAACCCTACTAAAGCCGCTGGAATCTTTAATTGTTTCAGACTCATTTCAACTTTTCGGATATCTTTCTTTAACAAGGTTTGAATTACTAATAAAACTGTAAGACCTATAATGATATAAACGATGATTTTTGGATAAAATCCAGGTCCATACCCTGACGAATAACTACCTGTCGGAAAGTCCCCTGTCACGACTAGGATAACCCCACTTAATATAGCCAGAAATACAATGAAAATATAATTTGCAATCACCATTGATATACCCCTTTCTGGTCTGCTATTTATTCCATGGTTTCAAAAAGGGTCTTATAATTTTGATCCTCATCATCCATGAAGGGTCCAAAATCACTTGATGGAATATATCTAATTCCAAAACCACCATTATTCATGAATTCTTTATACTCATCTGTTTCAACCGCTTTTGAAATTGATGCATTTAGCGAATCAATTATTTCTTTCGGAGTACCTTTTGGAGCAACAAATCCTCTCCATACCCCAATTACTGTATCTACACCTTGCTCTTGTAAAGTTGGTACATCAGGAAATTGTGGTAGTCTTTCCTCAGAGGCAATTCCTAAGATTTTTAATTCTCCAGCATCTACGAGAGATGAAACCTCTGCAGCACTTACAGTTGTTCCTTCAACAAATCCCCCTGCTGCAGCAACAGCTGCTGGGTTACCACCTTCATATGGAACATGTGTAAATTCAATGCCATTATCGATTCCAAGTTTCAATGCAGAAACATGCCAGATACCACCAGGTCCAGAATTAGAAATTCTGAACTTTCCATTCTCTGCCTTTGCAGCCGCAATAAACTCATCGGCAGTTTTATATGGCGAATTAGCTGGAACCGCTAAACTTGCTGGATCTTGGTTTACTAGTGTAATAGGTTCGAATGATTTATAATCTACAAATGTCTCGCTAGAATATTTTTGTAATAAAAGTGAGTTAGAAATAAATCCAATTGTATAACCATCTGCTTTGGAGTTCGCAATCTCTTTGAAACCTACTACTCCTCCACCGCCTTCTTTATTTACAATAACAACTGGTTTTCCTAAATCCTGCTCCATAAAAGATGCAATTTGTCTTGCAATCGCATCTGTTCCACCACCAGCAGCCCAAGGAACAATAATTGTAATTTCTTTTTCTGGATATGTTGCTGTGGCATTTCCAGTTTCACCTTCTTTTTTGTTACCACTTGAAGAACTAGAGTTACAAGCTACTAATGTAAAAAATAGTAAACAAACAAAACCAAACCATAATCCACGATACCAAAAACTCTTTTTCACCTTATTTCCCCCTCATTAAAAAGATATTTTTTCACCTTCTTTTGATTAAAATATGTAATTGATCCTCGAAGAAAAAATTCTAAGTAGCGAAAACTAAAATTGAAATCGTTTACAAATTATTTTTCATTTGAAGGTGATTTATAAAAAAATATATCACTTTGTATACAAACGTTCAACAGAATTTTTAGAAAAAATAAAATAATTATAAAAAAGCACCGTTTTTATTGCTTTTTACAGGATTTTAAAGGTAAAATAAAATATATAAATTACCAATTGTATACAATAGGAGTGTAAACATGAATATTTATGAACAGATTAAAGAAAAGATTATTGAAGGAGCTTATAAACCTGGTGAGCGGCTTACAGAAGAATTTCTCGCTAGTGACCTTAATATTAGTAGGACCCCAATAAGAGAAGCGTTAAGACAATTACAGGTAGAAGGATTATTAATTCCTTTAAAACGAGGAGTGGTAGTAAAAGAATACACGAAGGAAGATGTTAGAAAGTTATATGACATTCGTATTCTATTAGAAGGACATATGGCCTATCAAGCGGCACTTTATCGTTCAGATGAGGATATTCAAAGATTAGAAGAGGCAAATGAAAAATATCGGAACCTTATAGATATTTTTGATGAAGAAAAAAATATAATGCGAATGATCATGAAGACGAATAGTTTATTCCATGATGCAGTATGTAATGCAGCACAAAATGAATATATCTGCTTCTTACGAACAAAGGTGGTGATTGCTCCCCTTGTATACCAATCACTATACTGGTACGACATCGATCGCTTAAAGCGTTCCGTAAATGCACATCAATCAATAACGAATGCAATTATTGAAAAAGATGGAAATCGTGCAAAGACTGCCATGCTCGAGCATATGTATCAAGGTCGTGAAACTGTGTTAAAACTAGGAGGGTTAAAATGAAAAGAGTCGGCTTTATCGGTTTAGGCTCTATGGGTTTACCCATGGCTAAACGATTATGCGAAAGTGGCTATTCTGTAAAATCTGCTGCCCATGTTAATCAACAACCAGCTCAAGAACTAGCAAAATGCGGGGGCATTATCAAAGATAGTTTTGTAGAGGTAGTACAAGATATAGATGTTCTTATTACTATTTTACCTGCAGACCAACAAGTAGAAGGACTTCTACTAGATGAACAAATTCTCTCTGCTATTAGCCCAAATACAATCTTGATTGAAATGTCTACATGTACTTCTGAAACAATTGAGAAAGTAAACCGCATCTATGCAGATAAAGATATTCGTGTAATCGATGCACCGGTAAGTGGGGGCACTACTGGTGCCGAAAAAGGAACACTTACAATTATTTGCGGGGGAAACGCGGCATTATTAGAAACAATCCGCCCTGTTCTTTCTGTTTTTGGTAGTAACATTTACTATGTTGGTGAAGTTGGAAATGGAAAAGCTGTTAAGGCAATAAATCAAATGCTATTATCTATCCATGCACTAGCAGCTTCAGAGGCATTCACATTAGCTGAAAAGCTAGGTATTAATCATGATATTCTTTATAGCGTAATCACTTCTAGCTCAGGTAATTCTACTGCATTCAAAAATAAATATAATAATATGGTTAAGGACCAATACGATTTAGGGTTTAAATTTAGCTTAATGAAGAAGGATATGAAAATTGCACTTAAGGAAGGTGAAGATATACCTCTCCCTCTTTTAAATACTTCTTATCAATTATTTGAACTACTTCCAGAACAATACCATAATGAAGATTTCTCAGTAATTAATAAACTATTAAAAAAATAAGGAGTGATCTGCTATGGAATTAGGTTTAAAAGGAAAATCCGTCCTTGTTCTTGCTTCAAGTAAGGGGTTGGGAAAGGCAGCCGCTTTTCAATTCGCAAAAGAAGGCGCAAAAGTCATGATCACGAGTCGAAATGAAGAACAACTAAAAGTAGCTCAAGAAGAAATTATAAATGAAACTAACGCAAACATTCGATATTTCGTATGTGATGTTAAAAAACCTTCGCAGATAAAAGAATTAGTTAATGAGACAGTGACCCAGTTTGGTACAATTGATGTTCTTGTTAATAATACAGGTGGTCCTCCGGCTGGATTCTTTGATGACTTTGACGATGAAAAATGGATGGATGCCTTTGAACTAACATTGTTAAGTTTTATTCGCTCTATCCGTGAAGTTCTCCCACATATGAAAAAACAAGGACATGGAAGAATTGTAAATATAGCTTCAACTTCAATAAAGCAACCTATAGATGGGCTTATTTTATCGAACACGTTTAGAACCGGTATTACTGGATTATCCAAAAGTCTTTCACAAGAGCTTGCTAAAGACAAAATCTTAATTAACACAGTAGGTCCAGGGCGTTTTGCAACTGACCGTGTTGTTGAGATTGATCACAAACGTGCTAAAAATTTAAACGTTAGCTATGAGGAACTCATCAATTCTGCACAAGCTTCGATTCCACTTGGCCGGTATGGTGTACCAGAAGAATTTGCCAAGACTATTGTTTTCCTCGCATCTGAAGCAAATACATATATTACAGGCCAATCATTAGTTGTAGATGGAGGACTAACAAAGGCATTCTAATAATGAAAATGGTGGAACACCTTCTACAAATCCCTTTCTCTAAATCTAAAATTCTATTATATAACAAATAGACTCCCTTGCTTGAATTACAAGTGGAGTCTGTTTGTCTTGAATTAGTTCTTTACTACTCCTTGCTCTTCTAAATTACATCAATTGGTTATATTCATTTAGTTGAACAGTTACAAATTTCAACATTAGCAGCAATGGGTTGCATTTTGTTGGGGATATCTTTGTTAATTGCTTGCAAAATAGGACAATTCCAGTGCGTTTAGGATGCGATGGAGTTTATCTTATCAGGTGGAAAGACTTCTAAAGCGGAATGAACAAAAACCATATACGTAAGAGGTAATGTATTCTGTCTTAAGGCACAAAATACAATTAAATTGCTTATCTATAGTAATTCCCACTTGAATTGAAAGCAATTCGGCAAGTAAATCAGAAAAGAATGCTTGAAGTCATATATGCTCCAAGCATTTTTTTCCAAGGATAAGCACCGGTCACAAATAAAAAAATACAAGGTAATAATCTACTAAAATAAGTGGAGAAATTCCTCTTATTAATGAAATAGCACGGAAAACAGTTTAAAAAAGAGGGGTAGATTCCCCCTATTTAGTCGAAAAACATGGAAATGGACTAATTTGCTTGTCCTTAACGGTAAGAAATCCCCTTATATCCCCAGAAAAGTGCTATATTCAGTAGACTAACGGGAAAAACTCCGCTTATTTACACAATCAAAGGTTACTCAATTTAAGGATAAGAAAGAATGTCAGCTTCATTTATCCATCAATACCCAAACCAAGCCAATTGATATGCGAATTTTCATTATGATAAAACTTGTTAAAAAAAGGTCGGAATTCAGGCGAGATTTACCGTTTATTTTACTATATCGATCAACAGAAGCAGCCCAATTTAGTTGGAATAGCACCACAAAATAGTGTGTAATTTAATAGAAATCCGAGCAGTTACAATATTATTTAGGCGGAGAGACGACAAATTAGAAAAACTACTTTCTTACATAAGCAGGTCTTTTCCTATTTTTATAGTATATAAAATACAAAGCTTGTTAATCTCCGATAAGCAAATACCCGATGTATTCTTGCAAGACTACAATGAATGGAGTCTAGATAATCATGAGTAGAACTAAATTTATTATATTGTTAGTGATAACAACTGGACTGATGGGTTCATCATTTGCTGTTGGAAAAATCGGTTTGACCTATGTATCACCTTTACTATTAGTCGGCCTACGTTTTACCATCGCGGGTTTACTAATGACATCGGTTGTAGCACTCTTGAAACGACCACATCCCAGGAAACTAACAGAATGGTTGCAAATGATCATGGTGGGTACCTTCCAAACCGCCTTTGTAATGGGGTGTATTTTTCTAAGTTTACGTACTATCTCTGCAGGCGAGTCATCTATATTAACTTTTACTAATCCATTACTTGTCGTTGTTTTTGGTACTCTTTTTATGAAGATGAAATACCGGAAATTACAGTGGGTAGGTGTAGTTGTTGGTTTTTTAGGCGTAGTAATTACCTTAGGCGCAAGTTTAAATCTTCAGAAGTTAGGAACTGTTTTAGGTCTAATGAGTGCCATTTCCTGGGCAGTTGCGACACTATTATTAAAAAGATGGGGTTCAGCTTTTGATACATGGGTATTAACCGCTTATCAAATGCTGTTTGGAGGACTACTCTTATTGTTGATGAGTGCACTGTTTGAGGATATTCATATCGTTTTTGCACCTGCATCTGTGTTTATTATACTTTGGCTAGCAATTATGGCCTCGATTGTGCAGTTCACGATCTGGTTTTATCTTTTACAAAAAGAAGACCCTGGAAAGGTTAGTTCCTTTCTCTTCCTTGCTCCTCTTTTCGGTGTCATTTCTGGTTGGCTTCTACTGAATGAACAACTGCATTTTTCTACATTAGCAGGTGGGAGTATCATTTTAGTCGGGATCTATCTTGTCAATAAACCATCTGTAAAAGGAACCAGGTCTCAGCCGAGTTAACAGCACACTGGCAATATGTGTAAATATATCAGTCCAATTTGGAAAAACTACCATCAAATTCACTTTGGAGGTAGTTGTCATTGTATATACGAGTAATACTTTTTTTCATTCTACTTATTCTTACCCCTTTTATCACTCACGCAAAGGACATCCAGTACAACCACAACAGCATGTCGGTTTCAGAGGTCAACGAAAAAGTCGTCTTTTCTGTCCTTACACCTGATCAGATTCCTGAAGATTGGACCTTAGAAATTAAGACATACCCATCAGAAGAAACTGAACATTACTCTCATTTCCGACTACATTATATGAATAGTAATGACACAAAATTAATGGTTGGTATTGAACAAAGTCCAAGACGATTATTATACGATGATGTTAGAAGAAGTCTCAATGCTGAGCAAATCGATATTAATGAAAGTCAGGGATATTTTTCAAAATGGGGAAACAGCAGCGATGATAAAGGAGAAATTACAGGTGGCTTACTTTGTTGGAAACAGGAAGGTACATATATCGTAATGGATAGTACAGAAATCCCAAAGAAATTGATGATAGAGATTGCAAAGTCAATGAAGGTTGTTAAGTAAAGCTTCGAGGATCTCGAAGCTTTTTATTATCGAAAAAGACTTTCCCATATTCTTAATGTCTACTAAATCTTGAGTTGTAAATTAATTCAATTCGTCTTGAAAGCTCTTTTATGCTTTTTCTCAAATGCCTATTTCAAAATACGAAATTGCTGGTTAATTTTAGATAGTGACTTAGCCAAAGTGTGTAGCCTTAAGCCAATTTCATGGGTGCTCTCCATTTGTCTAATCTGATGTTCGCTTGCAGAAAGCATCCCTTCAGCGCTAGCCAGAGTTTCTTGTGAAACTGAAGAGAAGCTGTCAGCTTGATACTCTAATTTAGGTAAAATACTCTCAATATGTTTCAGTTCATCTTTCATGAAAGATAAATTACTGCTAACTTCAGATATCTCATGCATTAAATTGTCAAATGAAGTTTTAGAATTGCTGGCCATAGATAAATTTGTTTTTATTTTTAAATGCATTTGATCAAATTCCTCGGTAGCATTTATTGTTATGTTCTCCATATTCATGATGGCACGAGTAATGTCTTCCGTCGTTTTCGAAGATTGTTCTGCAAGATTTCTCACTTCATTTGCAACAACAGCAAACCCTTTACCCGCCTCACCTGCTCGTGCCGCTTCAATCGAAGCATTAAGTGCTAATAGTTTTGTTTGTACTGCAATCCCTCTTATCATTCCAACAAGATTTGTAATAGAAAGAGAATATTCCTTTACTTGGCGAATAGTGTTCGTAAGGTGCTCGAAATCTTCACCATATAAATGGATAGCTGAAATTAATGTACCCATAATTTTTTCGCCCTGTTCAGCAGTATGATTCATAGTAGCTGAACTGTTAAATACACGATCCATATTCTTTAACATTTCTTCAATCATCTGCTTCATATCTTGATAACTATTCACACTAGTTTCAGAGCTTGCAGCCGTTTGCTCTGCTCCCAATTTCACTAGATTTATAGCAGAAACTAGCTGCTGTCCACTTACTAAAGCACTTTGTGATGAATCCTTTAGCTCATCCCCAGTGTTCGATAGTTCTTTATTAGTCTCAGATAGTTCATTTATCATCCTCATCATTTGCTCAATCATACTGTTATAGCTTTCATGTAGAGAGGTGATTTCCGGAATATTTGTATGAATTTTAGAGGAGTATTGCAGATCTCCTTCACGGACCTTTCTCATTGTATCTTTAAGATGAGTTAACGGTTTAGTCACTTTTCTCACAAAGAGGCTAATTACAACAGTTGCAATGAGGATGCTAATAGCAATTGCCACTATTGTAGTATATGCCATTTCATTAACTGAATTCATATATGAATCTGTCGGAATGAGAATCACAAACATCCCATTGATCTCTTTCATCTCTTTAAAAGCAATAGTATAATCTTTTCCATTATGTTTTTCATGAATAATGCCTGTTTTTGTTTCCTTAATTAAATTTATTGTTCGTTCTGAAAATTCATAGTTAGAATTATTACTAGATTCAAACGGAATTGCTTTATCATCAGCAATATAGAAAAAATCAGAGGTAATCCCCTCACTTTGAAGCTTTTTTTGTTGCGAGCGGACATTTGTTTCTAGCTGCTGCTTAAAGTAATCTTCATCGCTTACGTATACAAACTTTAAATTTTCTGCTATGTATCCCATTAAATCTGCTTCTCTCTCTAATCTGTTTTCGATTGTTTGCATACCCATATCCTTTGCTTTCAAGTAGGAACTGACTCCTACAGCAACATTGGATACCAAAAGCAAGGCTGCAAACAGAATGAATAATCTAGTACTGAGATTAAGCCTAATACTGGATTTTTCAACTATACTCACTTTAGTACTACTAAACTTTTTTTTACCATGAAAGTTTATGTTAAATACATTTCTCATACCCAAACTTATGCCCCCCGATTTCATAGTACTTCCTACCCATAAGGTTCATTATACAGATTCAATGTAAATCCTATGTAAAGATTACTTAAAGACGTATACTTCAATAGTAATGAGAAAAATGGGGGAATTATCTTCTCATGTATACCCTTTTCGAAGGAATTATTTAAGTGAAAATTAATCTTCCTTAACAATTAAATAAGCTTGTCAAACTATGAAAAAAAATATAAACATGTAAACATGGGGACGGTTCTCGTGTTTCAAAAAAGAAACAAAAGAACCGTACCTGTGATTTACTCATTCTTTTGCCTCTCGATACGCTTTAAGTTGTGTCTTTAATGAAGCGTACACTCCTACCGCAGCATTTCCATAAAAAAAACCCATAAAGACACCAGCCCATAGGTTATTCCGATGAGCAAAGAAAATCGATATAAGTAGTCCAAGTACATTTGCCACACTAGGGACAAAAGGCTTTGAGATTGGAAATATCTTTTTTAGAATTTGCGTTAGTATTACGACTATAGGAACTGCAATCATTGCATCCCAAAAGTTTGTATGTATTGTCGGGAAATTTTCCATTTTCTCACCACATTCTCTTTAATCTACAACATTTTTAGTATTGCTATTTATAAACAGAACTATCAATAAAGTATGGCCATAGCATAAATGGGCTAGTGTAAACACATATACAAGGTACACTTGTGTATTGATTAGATACTATAGACTATAATTTATATTCTATAAGGAGTGTACCCAATGAATGAAGAGCTTCAGAAACTATTAAATAACCTTATTCAGATTGAACATGTTTCAACTACGTTATATCTTGCAATGTCTGCATATATGGGAAGGTTAAACCTAACAGGAATGGCTAAATGGCTACGATTACAATCTGAGGAAGAAAGAACTCACATGCTAAAATTGATCGATTTTGTTGTGGATCGAGATGGTACTGTTCAGTTAAACACTTTACCTGCACAGCCAACCGATTTCGGAACACCACTTGAAACATTCCAAAAAGTGTTAGCTCACGAACAATTTGTAACGAATTCATATCGTCAGGCCTTTAATTATGTAAATCAAGTTGACCCTCAAGCAGCTGTTATCATCCAAGACTTCTTAAGAGAACAAATTGACGAAGAAGCCCAGAGTTTAACAATTGTGAACCGTCTTAAACTTGCTGGTAATAACCCATCTGCTCTTTTATTAATCGATCAAGAACTTGGCGCAAGGACCAATGGTGGTCCAGCTGCAGCTGCTGCACCGGCTGGCGGGTAACCATAAAAACCATCTACTAGTAAATCGTATTCCTAATGGCGGGAGGTGGTAATGTGGAATCTAAAAGACCTGAAGACAGTCTAGGAAACTGTGTTCTTCCTTTTTGTGCACAAACAACAGATGTTGCCCCCTTATTTGTAGCTGAAGCTTACGACAATGTAGAAAAGAAAATAAAAGAAATTCACCTGGAAAGTTACCGTGGAAAATGGGTAGTCTTATTTTTCTATGCAAGTGATTTTACTTTTGTTTGACCGACAGAATTGGCAGCGGTCGCTGCCATTCATGAACAATTTAAGGCTCTAAATACTGAAGTCCTTGCTATAAGTACAGACAGTGTATATTCTCACAAAGTTTTTACTGAGATTTCTCCATCTGCATCAAAAGTGTCGTTTCCGCTTTTAAGTGACCGAACACATAAAATTAGTAAAGCATATAGAGTGCTAAATGAAAAAACTGGAGCAACATTTAGGGCAACCGTTATTATTGATCCAGAAGGAACGATTGTTACTAAATTCATAAATCCTTTGGAAGTCGGTCGTAATGTATACGAAATTTTACGGGTCATCCATGGCATTCAATATAGTAGAAAAACTGGAGAAGGCGTCCCTGCTAACTGGGTTCCAGGTCAACCTGGAATTATTAGGGATCCAAAGTACATTGGTAGGATTTAAGAAAATAAGAAAATCTATTTAAATACAGATAGCAGAGCGAATTTTTTCTCGAATTACTCTGCTATTGCTATTTATTACCGTAAAAAGGACTATCCCCTTTTCTTAAAACCTACTAAATCTTGAATTGTAATTTATTCAATTCCTCTTAAAAATTCTTTTCCACTTTATCAATGTTTCGAGAAATAAATGCCTCTACTTCAGTTGAGATAACTGTATAAAACGGTATGGTTGATGTATCTCCTAATGCATTATAAATATCTGTTATTGTAATCCCTTTGGGAGAAATTTATATACTATATCCGCCATATCTACCCCCATGGGACTTCACAAAATTAGCTGCTGCGAGCTTTGAAAGTAGAAACACATGCAAAAAGCTGACTGATTCCTAAAGAACCAGTCAGCTTTCTTTATTAAGCAGTCTCCACTGCTATCTCCTGTATTGCATGCATTTTTTTCATGACGAATATAGCAATAGGCTTTTTTAGATTTTGAAGCAGTCTAGCTTCCTTGTACATACTAGTCTTGATTTTACCAACTATTTGTGAGCAATATTGGTGACTTTACTGCTTGTAGATTCGTTACGTTTATTAGTAATAAAGGATTATAATAGTGGAAAAAGAATTCCGATAAAGTCCGTATACCAAATATCAAGTCAAAAATAATTGTAACAAGTACTATATAGGTGTAAGGAGGGAAAAACATGTTACAAGAATTCAATCGTTTAATAAATTACATTGAAGCACATTTAACAGAGGATATCTCTGGTAAAGACATATCCAAAATTGTTGGGCTTTCCGATTATCATTTTAAAAGGATGTTTTCGTATATGGCTGGGATGTCACTGAGTGAGTATATCAAAAACAGGAGATTATCCGTTGCCAATGTTGAATTAATAAACGGAGCAAAAGTAACAGATATTTCCTATAAATATGGTTATCAGTCGATTGAAGGATTTTCAAGGGCCTTTCGTGATTGGAGTGGTTTTTTGCCATCAGAAGTGGCTAAAAACAATATTCAAAAATCATTTCCGAAATTTACATTTTATATTGATATTAGAGGAGGAATTTCTCTGGAATTCAAAATTGAAAAAAAGGAAAAATTTAATATAGTAGGTGTATCCAAACGAGTTCCTATTCAATTCGAAGGTGAAAATCAAGCAATCATAGAACTGGCACAATCTATCACCGAACAACAAAGAAATGAAATGCATCAGTTAGCAGATCTGTATCCTCATCAAGTCTTGAATGTGTCCTATAATTTTGATGACGGGCACTTGGAAGAAAAAGGGCATTTAACTCATATGATAGGTTTCGCTACTACAAATGCTAACCCATTTGAGGATTTAGGGGAAATTACGATCGAAGAAAGTCTATGGGCAATCTTCCCGAATCAGGGACCATTTCCCACTACGCTCCAAGAAACGTATGCAAAATTTACTCAGAATGGTTACCATCTTCAGATTACCAAGTAACAAATCTACCTGGCATATCTTTTACAAAGTACAACGGAACATCGGAAAATGTCTATAGTGAAATCTGGATGCCGGTGAAGAAAAAAGGTAGTTAAAAGCTTAGATAAAATCTCCTTAGTAAACAATGGACTGTTCTCTTGTTTAGTAAAGAAACAAAAGAACCGTCCCTGTGATTTATCTTATGTACTAACCTTGGTGACCTTCAGTATAAAATTGGAAGGTTACGCCAAATTTATCTTTAATGACCCCGTAAGCAGGACTAAAACTTGTTTCTGATAGTGGCATTTCAACTTGTCCGCCATCTTGTACAGCTTCAAAAACTTGGCGAGCTTTGTCTGCATTGTCAAATGTAACACAAATGGTCACCAGGTTACCTTCTTGAGCCGGTTGACCTGGGAATGTATCTGAAAACATAATTGCTGACTCTCCAACCCTTATCGTAGCGTGTGCAACAAGGTCTTTTGCATCCTCAGGTAAAGGGAAATCTGGAGAAGAAGGCATTTCACCAAATGTAATAACCCCTAAATTTTCTGCATGAAATACCTTTTCGTAAAATCCAATTGCTTCTCTTGCATTTCCATTTAACTGTAAATAAGGAATAAATCGCATTATTTCAGCTCCTCTGATTTTATTGGAATATTACTCCAACTATTATTATAACCAACAATATCGTAAATTCCACTAAACTTCAGATAATTCAGAACTCTTTTAAAGACGTATGGCTGTTGAAGTGAAAAATGCTTCAATAACAATTTTCGCGAGGTATAATTCAAATCGGAAACAGCAAAAAATAATTACAAAAAGTCAGCAGGAAATGGATAGAACAATCGCAATATTATTATTCGTTCGGATAAAGATTCTGATATGTTTCTACAGTATGTTTAATTAAATCCTTTAAAACATTGGTATTGATATCAGCTACTTTATTAATATAAATACAAGCCTTACTCTTTGTGTGTTTACCAAAGCTTTCTAATAATTTCTCTCTTTCCACACTTTCATAGGCCAAATAAAGACTAATTTTCGCTTTTCTTGGGGAATAACCCACTAAAGGCGCATCCCCTTCACGACCTGATGCATACTTATAATGATAGCTACCGAAGCCTATAATACTAGGACCCCACATTTTTGCTTCAAAGCCAGTTACCTCTTCAAAAATTTCTAATAACTGATGGGCATCTGCCTTCTTATTTTCATTTTCAACACGTTCAATAAATTCAATTACACTATTGTCGGTTTCTTTCATCTTCGGTTCATACATATTTACGGTCTCCTATACAGTAAGTAAATACTGGTTTACATTATTGTCATCATCATCACATTCTAGAATTTAGATCCAGATTCCTGCAAATAAAAGGATAATCATTATTAATGGGGACTTACAAAAGCCCATACATATCTACAATACATATACTATTATAAACCTACTAACTTGTGTTTTAACCTTAACTTTCCTCTCGTATCCTATTTTCAAATCCACGAGTACAAGATAGAATAACCCTCTCTTGACCATTTGAATTTATTCCTGTTATTCTAAATCCATTGTATGGAAGCAAGTTTTGGAGGTTTTTCTTTGAATTTTCTACTGAATACATATAAAAATATATCTCTTAAACAAAAAATCTATTCGATCGTTCTCATTCTTGGATTTATATGTTCACTTATCTTTGTTAACAATAATCATTCATTGTACGACCGTCCTATTGCTGAAGTGATTGAAACAAGTGTAATAGATAAAACTGAAATGATTGATAACTACGAAAATAAAGATACTCTCTTTACGCAGTCTATTATGGCTAAAATTAAAAATGGTGAGTACAAAGGACAAGTCATTCACTTAGTCAATGAATATTCATCCTCGAAGGCCTATGACCATGAGTACCATGTTGGTAATGAGTTATTTGTTTCAATTAATGATAATACAGAGGAAAATGATACAATAACTGGGGCTATTTTAGAAGTTAAACGCGACAAATACCTCCTACTTGTAGCCTGGGTATTTATCTTCATCTTGCTATTAGTAGGAAAACGCCAAGGATTGTTATCGATTATCAGTCTAATTGTCAATGCCGTGATATTATCGTACGCATTAGATATTTATATGAGTCAGGCAGATAACAATTTAATTGTAATATGTAGTGTAAGTGTGATTCTTTTTACAATTATTTCTTTACTGCTAGTAAATGGTTTAAATGAAAAAACATATGCAGCTATTATTTCTACTCTATTGGGTACTTTTGTTTCTCTTCTAATTGCCTACTTTGTTCTATGGGTAACGTCTGAGCAAGGACTTCGATACGAAGAATTACAGTTTATCACCCGCCCTTATAAAATAGTATTTATGGCTGGATTATTCATTGGTTCTTTAGGGGCCGTAATGGATGTAGCCATTACGATGTCATCTTCCATCTTTAGTTTATATGAAAAGAACAACCAAATATCCGTAAAAGCACTTAGTAAGTCGGGATTGGAAATTGGAAGAGATATAATGGGTACGATGACAAATATCTTGTTTTTTGCATATATCAGTGGGTCAATTCCATTACTTATTCTTTATTTTAAAAATGCTTCTCCACTAGGGTTCACTCTTTCAATGAACCTATCATTAGAACTTGCACGGGCATTAGCAGGAGGTATCGGGATTGTGATAACCATTCCTATTGGCCTATATACCACAATCTTTTTCGTGAATAGAAAGAGGGCAAAACTATGAATGTATTGGTAGTATTTGCGTTGATTTTATTCCTATTAATGACTCTTATTGGCGGAAAAAAAGGAGTACGATCGTTTTTAGCATTATTCTTTAATTTTGGTATACTCTTTATTACAATTATTTTTTTGAACGACCCAAATATAAACCCGATTATTTTAACGGTAATTGCTTGTGTAGCTATAAGCTGTATTAATCTTTTCTATATTAACCAAGTAAACACTAAAACGAAAACAGCGTTTCTTTCTACAATCATTTCAATTGTTATCTTATTATTCCTTATCATTATTATTACTGAAAAGACGATGATACAAGGATTTGGTGAAGAAGAAATCGAAGAGCTGGGTATGTTCTCTCTTTATATTGGAATTGATTTTGTGAAAATTGCTGTTTCAGTAATCATCATGAGTACAATCGGAGCAATTACTGACACAGCAATAGCCGTTTCTTCGCCAATGCGTGAAATACATTATCATAATCCACATTTGAGTAGGAGAGAATTATTTAATTCTGGAATAAGTATCGCAAAGGATATACTAGGAACAAGTACAAACACATTGTTTTTCGCCTTTTTTGGCAGCTATTTGGCACTGTTAATTTGGTTCAAGGATCTGTCCTATTCCCTAGGAGAAATTGTAAATTCAAAAATATTCAGCGCTGAGTTGGTCACAATCCTTTGTGCAGGAATAGGAGTAACACTTGTCATTCCGATCACCTCATGGATTACGGCTTATTTTCTAGTGAAGAATCAGAAAAAAAGTAAGACTGTTTAAAGGATTTATTTTGGATCTATGTAAAAAAGCAAGGCATTTTGCACTTGCTTTTTTCGCGGTAAAGGATATAACCCTCACTTTTTAATTGCCCTTGTCGCATAAAAAGTCGGGATATTATGTACATGAAGCTTACCAGAACCATTTGTATCTTGATAGATATCTGTTAGGATAAACCCTGCCTGTAATTGTCCCCCGATTTGTTCTTCAATGGTGTGTGAGAATTGGATTCCCCAGTCATTTTTTATTGAATCTTCATACTGCTGCTCATTCTTCAAAGGATTAAACGGCAGCTTATATTTGACCGTTGTTTCGTCTTCATCAAAAATATAATTTATTCCATTATCTAGCCCGGCTACAAGGATGCCTCCTTTTTTCAACACCCTGTAACATTCCTTCCAAATCGGCAAAACATCTTCAACATAACAATTGGATACAGGATGAAAAATAAGATCGAATGTTTCATCCTCAAAAGGGAATCGTTTTGTCATATCTGCTTTTACTGTTTTAATCTCGTAATTTTCTCTTTTCGCAACTTCTCGTTCACTTTCTAATTGTTTTTCCGAATAATCTAATACCGTGCACTTAGCACCTAATGCAGAAAAGATAGGCATTTGCTGACCACCGCCAGAAGCTAAGCCAAGTACCTTGGCATTCTTCAAATCGCAAAACCATTCCTTCGGTACTGCCTTCGTAGGTGTTAACACCATTTCCCACTCATTATTTTTTGCTTTTTCGAATACCTCATGACTGATCGGTTGACCCCATTGCCATCCTTCCTCAACCCACTTATCAATTGTTTTTGAATTAATTTCTGTATATTCTTTTTCCACAAAAACATCTCCCCAATTGTTTCAATCGTTGTTATACTCAACTCTACATTTGTATCACATATTCTATTAATCTATTTCATATACTCTTCAACTAATTCAAAGCATCTTTCTTCTGTGACATTAGCCAGGACTGACACATATTCTAATTGCTCCATCGTACCACCTTTGAATTTCAAAGAAGCCTCTAATGCCGTATCATCTCTATATGTGATCCACTTCCGTTGTTCTTCTCTCAATTTCTCTATCTCTTCTGAAGTGAGTTGTAACTTAAGAACTCCATAAATTTCATTTAACAGCCCGTCCCATGCTTCCCAGCGTTCATTCTCTACTTTTTTCAATGCATAGGTTGAAGAATCTGCTGGTTCCACTGCTTCTACTTCTAGTTTAGTAGCGTTTAATTTATTGAGATACTCCGCTTTCACCCCGATATAAGTATCAGCTTCTTCAGTTTCATTATTTGATGTTTCAGCTTTTTCGCCTGTATCACTCTTCTCTGTATCCGTTGTATCTGTATCAATGTTTTCTGTACTTTCTTCTGTTGTATCCACATCTGAATTAGTGTCCTTTGTAGTTTCCGGTTCGTTATTATCTTCTTTCTGGGTTTCCGGCGTACCACCTGTTTCATCAGATGAGTCTCCACACGCAGCCGTGAGTAATCCAAATACAACAAAAACCATGACTAGTAACAATTTTTTACTTTTCTCCATAAAATAGCACCTCTCAAATCTATTTACTGAAATAACACATTATTCTATCTCTTATTAACCTTAATATAATTTCAAAATTTGTCAAATAATGTAGAACAATGGAAACCCAACTGATTATTCAAAACCTTTAATACCGTTTATGGCAAAAAGCATGATAAAAAGCGAATATGTAGGAATTTGCTAAGATAAAAGAGTTACTTGAACGTAAAAAATAAAAAAAGGCTTAGACAAATAATTGCTCTAAGCCTTCATAAATCAATACTTTTGTTTTAATGGTCACTTAACTATTACCTCTCCAACCATGCCTTTCTTAAAATGGTATCTACATATAAGCTCATATGTACCCGGTTTTTCCGGCTTCACTGAAATCGATTTTTCTTCTCCTGGTTGTAGTTCGACATCAATAGATAGCTTTTCAACTGTGAAGGTATGTTCTTTCTTTCCTTTGTTTTTCAATAAAAAAGTTGTCGTACTACCACTGGAGATCGTGATAACTTTCGGGTTAAAGTAATCATCGTTCAACTCAACTTCAATCGGATTCATTTTTTGTGTTACGCTATCGAATTTGGCAAATACACTAAATGAGCTAAAAGTTGTCATTAGAACAACTACTGAGAGTAAACCTACCAATCCTCTCAACCACTTTTTCATAGTCATTTTCATCCCTCCTTTCTTATTATTATTTTTTTCTATTACAAGAAAATTATCACCATAATATGAGTTCAACAGCTTAAAAATAAAAAAAGCCCGACTCTATTGAGTTCGGACTCCGTTTTCTATCACAAAAATATCACTCACACAAAAAAATTCATATCAAATTGCAACACAATTACTGCATACCACTTGTCTTTTAAATGGCTCAGTAACTATTGATCTTTTTTCTGCATTACTTTTCCACATTGTACTACAACCCGCAATTGCAAAAGTTAAGTAATGTATTACCTTCTTTTCAGACTAGCTTCAAATAAATCTATTATTTCCAAGAACCTTTCAGCTTCTCTGAAAGTATGATCTGCTAAAAGAGGATGAATATTACTCTTAATACGACAAGCTTCAATTAATTCTCTTGCCGTTTTCTTGAAGTCCCTTAAGGAAGCGACAGAAACTTTATTTTGATCTAAGAATTGTGTGAGAATGGGCTTCGTTTCAGATTGTGGTCTCATTGATTCCAAATCAACAGCTTGAAATAGAAGTTGATCAAAATCATGACTAAATTCTCTCGCCTGGTTAACTAATTTTCTTTCGGACGGGTCTAAGAGGTGTCCGATAAACTTAGCATGATCAGCCATAATTCGTAAGAAGAATACATTTTCTTCAATGATGGCAGCAGGGGATGGGGCTAATTTCCCTTCATTTAGTTCTTTTAAACGATTAGCAAAATATGCAGCTTCTCTGCTAATATGGTCAACTAATAAAGGAAAGTTGTTACTGCCTCTGATTTCACAGCGTAGTGTTAAACCTAAAACCTTTCTTTTGTAACTCCATATTGATACGGCAGCCTGATAAACCTCAGCATTGAAGGCTTGGACTTGGCGCAAATCAGAATTAACAGTAAATCTTGATAACTTCTCTTCAATCCTTTCAAACAATGCAATAAACTGATTGGCTTCATCAATTAATTGCTGTTGTTCATAAGTAAATCCCAAGCTTAAAAACAAGGCATGTTCCTTCATAATCCTAGACCAAAATCTAATTTCGTCTAGTGACCTAGCAACAATAGGATTAGCTGTCATGTTGTCCCTCCTTAGTAGATACACCACTCCCCTTCAAAATATATGATTGATACTTTGTACAAAATACCTACTTAATAATGCAATGGTACTATTATATATAATAAAAACAACTCTATAATCCCATTAACTTGAGCTCTCGAAAACTGGTCTCGTTTTGTGTTTTTACATTTTATTTGATTAAAACAATAGTAGGTTAAAAGCTTCATTCAGTAATAAAGAAAGATCGTCTTTTGTGACGATCTTTAAAATTCATTTCTATTCATTTAGCCCGCAACTCTCACGACGTCTACCCAAACCTTTTGGCAGCCCTTGCTTTTGCCCGCTCAGCCTCTACTTCACGATTACGAGGTTGGGCACTCGTTTCCATTGAATCTACTAATTTTCGAGTAACCGCTGCTATCTCGTTAATCGCTTGATTAAATGCTTCTTCATTCGCCTTGGAGGGCTTATTAAATCCTGTTATTTTTCTAACATACTGTAATGAAGCTGCATATATCTCATCATCGGTTGCTGCTGGTTCAAAATTAAATAATGGCCTAATGTTTCTGCACATTAACAACTCTCCTCTATTATTCGGTACCTTGACGTTTCCAAGGTTCCTCCGTACTTTCTAACCAATGACACCATGCGCTAAAGCTGCCATCAAACTGAAAATAGATTTGTTGAATTTCCGGGAACTTCTCAAATGTTGCGGAATGAAGTGCCTCGAACAGGGATTGTGCTTCGGCACTTGCAGGACTACCTGACAAGAAATCCTTAAAGTCTATTATCACTTTACCATCTTCGTCGATTGAAACTCCATTTAATGAATCCGCATTACCATACTTAATTTTGTTGTCAGTAAATAGCTTCTTTACTTCAGCCTCTAACTCTGGAAATGGCTCTCCAAACGTTTGATAATCATAGCCTATTGTATGCTCTTTTGCTTGTTCCTCTATAAAGCTTTCATACGTTTTCCCTAAGGATACTTCATATAAAGAAATTTGCTCTTTCTCAGGAATTAAAAGATAAATTTGATTTCCATCGGTTTTGATATAATTCTCCACCCTCTGTGGTTTTTCTATAAACGTTTCTACAGGAATACGGGCACCTCCAAGTTTGGTACCTTCACTATTTAACACATACAGATGTGTCTCTGAAAGGGGTGTGAAAACTGGTGGAGTAATGGTCTCCATGTAAAGAATTTGATCTTCTGTGAGCTCCTTTATAGATACATTGCCAAGTCCTAAATCTGATAACAAGGTCAGCTCAGTTTGATTTTCCTGATTGTTAACTAATAACTTACTTTCCTTTTGATTCACACGCTTAAATTGAAACGGAAGGTTTTTATCATTAATAAAATCCATTGTTTCTAGGCTTACAAATTGTTCTTGGTTTTGACCAACAATTATCTCATTATCTTCTAGTTCATATAACGAGTCCGGAAAAAATAAATCAACATTGGATAAATCATAAGTATCTACTAGTTTACCATCAGCCTGAAATTGATACACTTCTTTATCCAAAGAGTTAACCACATAAATATCTTCATTCTTTGTTACTAAAATATCTTGAAGTATTCCCATTGTGTATTGATCTTTCGGTATAGAAATCGATGTTCTCTCTCCATCTTTACTCATAACAACTATTTGTGACCCAGCATCATCTAGCAGATATAAAGTCCCATCCTTGATATCAAAACTAGAAACAGGATTCATTCCATAAGCATTTAGACTGATGTCTCCTTTTTCACTTCCATATTCTATCTGTTTCACTAATTGGATACTGGAGGATTCCTCAACATCAAAAGCAACAGATTCATTTTCAGTCAAAGTAGATAAAATAAGTAAAGGAACGATAAGAATGATAGTTGCTATAGCAAACAAAGGAACAAGATTTACTTTTGGTTTTTTCTTTGTGTTTTCAATGAGTATGCGATTATGTAATTCAGTAACAAATGCTTGATCAGGTTTAAGATTAGGTCTTTGCTTAATTGGATTCAGCAGCTTCTTAGCCTCTTGCGTTAGATCTTCGGTCTGTTTCACTATCATTCACTCCTTCCAACGAATGAAGTTCTCGTTTCAATACTTTCACAGCACGGAAAAAGTCTACTCGTACTTTTAGCTCCGTACAGCCTAAAATTTCTGCAGTCTCCTTTATTGTCATTTCTTGAATTCCTCGTAAAATTAATAAACTACGATAATGTGGTTTTATATGCAGCAGCGCATTTTGAATTTCTTCCCACTTCTCTTTTAACAGGATATGATCATCTATAGACTGTTCTTTTTCATGGGTAGTCAGTTTTTCGATTAAATCTGGTAATCTCAATTTCAACTTCTTTTTCCGCATATGATCAATCGCCGTATGTCTGGCTATCGATAGCAGCCAGTATTTCGCGCGAGTATCATCCTTCAGCTGTTTACGATTCCGGATTGCTTTTATAAAAACTTCCTGAGTAATATCTTCTGCATCCTGTTTATTATTTGAAAAATATAAGGAAAAACGATAAATATCTATGTGATACTCTCTATATAACATATCAATATCTAATTCCTCACTCACTTCATTCCCCCCTTTACTTACAAGTCGGTTTTCAAAACGGTTTGTTTCAAATAAGAATATATTTTTTCTATATTTACCTTCCTTAACCATAATGGGATAGTATCAATCTTGTAAAGCACAGAAAAAGGACCTGCCCATCGATACACTTACATATCAGTGGACAAGCCCTTTTCTTCAGCATACTTTTATACCGAATTCGTTGCGTATTAATTAAGAAATGAACTTAATCTTCTCTTGTATAGATGTTCTTACCTTTGGTTCTTTTATTTCGTCAGGATATCCAACACCAAATACACCAATGACATCATATCCTTCTGGAACTCCTAAAATATCACGGTTCTTTTGAACATTACCCATAGAAGACCAAAATGTACCTACACCATCCGCCCATGCAGCTAAGTTGAAATTCTGTACAAAGCAAGCTGTTGCAATTACATTTTCAGCAGTTTCAACATCTGTTGCGCCATGTCTTGATAAAACAGCAAGAACAACAGGGGCATTAAAGAAGTTTGTTTTATGATTTAATTTCTCTCTTGCCTCCGGACCAACGACATACACTTCCCAAGGTTCGGTCATTCTGTGATTCGGTGCCATTGCTCCTGCTTGTAACCATTTGTTGATTTGCACCATATCAACCTGTTCTTCTTTAAAACTCTTTATATTTCGGCGTGTATTAATTACATCTAATATATTCAATTCAAATTTCCTCCTACGTTATGTAATACGTATATTGCTACAATCGACTTCTATATACATCATAGCTATCTATTTACACTTTATCATGATATTGCATTCGTTTCACAATTGTTTCTTTTAATTTGTTCAACTGTATAAGTTCGTCGGAGAAATAATTAAATGCCTCTTTATTTCTCTCGTCAAGAGCTTGATTAAGCCTAAACTGTATGTAGATATATTTCAAATCAAAATCAACAAGTGAACAAAAGATCTCCTGAAAATAATAGTGTTCAAAGTCATGAATGTTTATGTATACTTGGTACTCCCAGTTGAAATCAATTAAAAAATACCAGCCAAGGCCATCAACATACTTTTTATCTGGTGTAATTGTTATAATGGTCCCTTTTCTTACTTCTATTTTTTTCATTCCTTCACAATGTGTACAGGGACAAACGACTTCCATAACACCCGTTCTCAACATAACAAAGCTATGTTTCATACATTCACCTTCCCTAACGTATCGACCCAGTTTCGGCTATGCATACTTTCTCGGGCAGTTAGACCCGCTCTTATCGACCGAGTTTCAACTACACTCGCTTTCTCAGGCGATTAGACTTCTT